>DASVRB010000150.1:0-7394 GCA_036388835.1 Thermoanaerobaculia bacterium
GGAGTTCCTCGGAGTTCCTCGGTTCCTCGGTTCCTCGGTACGTCTCCTGTGGAGCGGCGCCCGCCTCGGGCACCGATTCCTCGCGACAACCTCGGCGGCCGAAGCGACCGCCGCTCCACAAGACCGACGCCGAACGGAAAAGCCACTCCGAGGAACTCCGAGGAACCGAGGAACCGAGGAACCGAGGAACCGAGGAACCGAGGCACCGAGGCACCAGCCACCGAGGCACCGCCCACCCGTACAATCCCCCAATGCCGCTCGCGCCCGACTCCTCCCTCGGACCGTATCGCGTCATCGGGCTCCTCGGTGAGGGCGGGATGGGCGCGGTTTATCGTGCGAAAGACACGCGGCTTGGGCGCGATGTCGCGATCAAGGTGCTGAGCAACGTCACGCTGAGCGATCGCGAGCGGTTGCAGCGCTTCGAGCAGGAAGCGCGCGCGACCGGGATGCTCAACCATCCCAATCTCCTCACCATCTACGACATCGGCCGCGACGATGAGGGCAATCCGTTTCTCGTCAGCGAGCTCCTCGAAGGCGAGACCCTCGGCAGCCGGTTGACGCGCGGACCGCTCGCCGCGCGTCGCGCCGTCGATGCCGCGTTGCAGATGGCGCACGGCCTTGCAGCGGCGCATGAGAAAGGGATCGTTCATCGCGATCTCAAGCCCGACAACATCTTTCTCACGCGCGACGGGCGGCTGAAGATCCTCGACTTCGGCATCGCCAAACTCACCGGCGGCGGCGCGGAAGGACCGGTCTTCGAGTCCGCCGCCACCGAGCCCGGCATGGTCCTCGGCACGGTCGGCTACATGTCGCCCGAGCAGGTGCGCGGCGAGCCGGTCGATCACCGCTCGGACATCTTCTCCCTCGGCACGATCGTGTACGAGATGCTGACCGGCACGCGCGCCTTCAAGCGCAACTCCTCCATCGAGACGCTGAGCGCGATCCTCAGAGAAGATCCCGCCGATCTCACCGAGCTGCTGCCGAACATCCCGCCCGCGCTGGAGCGGCTCGTGCGGCGCTGCCTCGAAAAAGATCGCGAGCTCCGCTTCCAGACCGCACGCGATCTCGCGTTCAATCTCGACACGCTGTCGACCATGTCGACGCAGCAGACACTGTCGAATGCCGCGCGTCCCGCAACCATGACCGGCACCGCGGCCGCAGCGCCATCACGCGCGCAATCGACATCGACGTCATCGACCACGGCCGCGGCGCCGCTCACGGCGCGCTCGGCGGCGCCGACCGTGAAGCAGACCGCGGTCCGCCCGGTTGCCAAACCGAAGCGCCGCACCTCCCCACTTCTGCTTTTCCTGCTCTACCTCGTTTCGATCGCCGGCGCCGCGTACGCAGGCTGGCTGCTGTCGACGAAGCAACGCGACGCCGCGGTCGAGCCGCAGTTCGACCGGATGACGTTCCGCCGTGGCTACGTGCGCGCGGCGCGATTCGCGCCCGACGGCGAGACGATCGTCTACAGCGCGGCGTGGGATGGGCGGCCGCCCGAGATCTTCGTCGCCACGCGGCGTGCGACCGAGGCGCGGCCGCTCGGGATTCCGTCGAGCGACGTGCTGGCCGTGTCGAAATCGACCGAGCTCGCGATCCTTTTGAACCGCGACCGCGTGACCGGCCTCGGCACGCTCGCGCGGGTCCCGCTCGCCGGCGGCATCCCGCGCGAAGTCGCGGAGCACGTGCGCACCGCCGACTGGTCGCCCGATGGCGCGAACCTCGCGATCATTCGTGAGAACGAGAAGCAGACGCGCGTCGAATATCCGATCGGCACGGTCAAATACGAGACGCAGCGCGCCGTGTCGTACGTGCGCGTCTCGCCCGACGGCAAACGTCTGCTCATCGTCGAGCGCGTGAGCGGCGAGTACGACCTCGCCCTCATCGACAACGGCAAGCCGGAAGCGATCGCCCGCGGCTGGCCGCGCGGCGTGAACGGCGTGGCCTGGTCGGGCGACGGCAAAGAGATCTGGCTCTCCGGCGCGAGCAACGCCGGTCCGCCCGCGATCTACGCCGTCGACGTCGCAACGGGCGCGGTCCGCCTCGTCTCCCGCGTCGCCGGCTGGATCAGCATTCTCGATCTCTCCCATCGCGGCGAAGCACTGATCGCGAACAACTCGTGGCGCGCCGCGCTGGTGTGGAAAGCCGGCGGCGACGGCGATCCTGCGGCGGCGGCGCCGGCCGCGACGACGGCCGCGCTGACAACGCCAGCCACCGAACCCGCCGAAACGACGCTCGCGTCGTCGCCGCGCGCGGAACAAGACGCGTCGTGGCTCGACTGGTCCGTCGTCGCCGACATCTCACCCGACGGCAAGACCATTCTCTTCAGCGAAACGCGCGAAGGCGGCGGCGAGAACCGCGCGATCTATCTCCGCCGCGCCGGCTCTCCCGCCCCCGTGCACCTCGGCGAAGGAATCGCCGACGCGCTCTCGCCCGACGGCAAGTGGGTGCTCGCGCATCAACGGGAGAAACTCGCGATCATCCCGACCGGCACCGGGCAACCGCGCGAGCTGAAGCTCGACGGCTCGTTCGAAAGCGGCGCGGCCTGGTTTGCCGATTCGCGCCGCGCGGTCATGGTCGGCGCGATCGGCAGCGGCGGCCGCAGGCTCTACGTCATCGACACGCTCGACGAGACCGCGAAACCGATCTCGCCCGAAAACATCTGGAGCGGCGGCACGCGCGCGTTCGCGGTCTCGCCCGACAACATGCGCGTGGCCGGCATGACCGCAGACCGCACCATCGGCCTCTACCCGCTCGACGGCAGCGCCGCGACACCTCTCGCCGGCGCGCAGCCGAACGAAATCCCGATCGAATGGAGCGCCGACGGCGCGTGGCTCTTCGTGCACGACCCGAACTCCCTCCCCGCGCGCGTGCACCGCATCAACGTCACCGACGGCACCCGCGAGCTCTGGAACGAGTTCTCCCCCGCCGATCCCGCCGGCGTCTACCGCATCGCCCCCGTCCTCATCACCCGCGACGGAAACGCGTACGCGTACAACGCGCTGCGCACGCTGTCGGACTTGTATGTGGCGGAGGGGTTGAAGTAGCGCGGATCCTGTGGAGCGGCGGGCGTTAGCCCGCCGACGTCGTCGCGAGAACCCGGCGGGCTGAAGCCCGCCGCTCCACAGCTTCGCGCTCCGAAGCGCATGCCCCCCCGCTGTCATCCTGAGCCGCGAAGACGGCGAAGGACCCCCCTCCGACGCACGAGACTCGTGCACCGGAAACGCAGCCGGTCTTCGTGGCCGCACGCGCGTCGTGTCTCCGCAGGGGGGTCCTTCGCCGTCTTCGCGGCTCAGGATGACAGGTGGGTGCACCCGCTCCCCCGCGCGATACAGTGCGCCACGTGGCCTTCCCCGACCTCGTCATCCTCCTCGCCGGCGTCGCCGCCGGGGCGATCAATTCAATCGCCGGCGGGGGGACACTCATCTCCTTCCCTGCGCTTTTATGGATCGGCAGAGATCCGGTCACGGCGAATGCGACCAACACCGTTGCCATCTGGCCGGGATCGCTGGCGGGGGCGTATGGATTCCGGCGCGAGCTGGCGACGGTGCGCGGATGGTTGCTGATGTTGATCGTGCCGTCGCTCGCGGGCGGGGCGCTCGGAAGCTGGCTGCTGTTGCGCACGCCCGTCTCCACGTTCGAGCGGCTCGTGCCGTGGCTCATCCTCGCGGCCACGCTGCTCCTTGCAGCGCAGGAGATGATCACCAAAAATTTATCCGGAGCGCAGCGAAAGACTGAGGCGCCCGGCGCCACCGGAGATCCCTCGCATTCGCTCGGGATGAACTTCTTCATCTTCATCTTCCAGTTCATCGTCGGCACGTACGGCGGCTACTTCGGCGCCGGCATGGGCATCCTCATGCTCGCCGCCCTCGGCCTGATCGGGCTCACCGATCTGCATCAGATGAACGGGCTGAAGAACGTGCTCGCGGTCTGCATCAACGGTGTTGCCGCGATCTACTTCATCGCCGCGAATGCGGTGGTCTGGCGCGACGTGCTGATCATGACCGTCGGCACGATTCTCGGCGGCCTCCTCGGCGCGCGGGTGGCCCGGCGGCTCGGCAGAAAGTTCGTCCGAGCGTTCGTGGTCGGTATCGGAATCGTCATGACTGTCGTTCTCCTGCTGAAGTAACCTCGGCGCGTGCGTCTTCTGTATTCGTTTCTCCTCCGCTACAAAAAACTGATCCTCGCCGCGCTCGCGCTGGCCACCGTCAATCAGGTCTTTTCGCTGCTCGATCCGCAGGTCTTCCGGCACATCGTCGATGACTACGCGGTCAAAGCCGACACGATGCCGCGCGAGGTTTTCATCCGCGGCGTGCTGCTCCTCCTGCTCGCGTACGTAGGCGTGGCGCTGGTCTCGCGCATCGCCAAGAACTTCCAGGATTACTTCGTCAGCGTGGTCGCGCAGCGCACCGGCGCGAATCTCTACGAGCGCAGCGTCTCGCACTCGTTCTCGCTGCCGTACGCGGTCTTCGAGGATCAGCGCTCCGGCGAGATCCTGCAGAAAATGCACAAGGCCCGCGCCGACGCGCAGTCGCTGATCACGAACTTCGTCAACCTGATGTTCGTCTCGCTCGTCGGCATGGTGTTCGTGACGATTTACGCGTTCACGGTGCACTGGTCGATCGGCACGGCCTATCTCCTCCTCGCGCCGCTCCTCGGGACGCTGATGTTCTTCATCAGCCGGAAGATCAAGACGCAGCAACGCATCATCGTCACGCAGACCGCGGAGCTCGCAGGCTCCACCACCGAGACGCTGCGCAACGTCGAGCTGGTGAAGTCGCTCGGCCTCGAGCAGCAGGAGATCACGCGCCTCAACAACGTCAACACGAACATCCTCGGCCTCGAGCTGAAGAAAGTGCGCTTTCTCCGCTTCTACTCGTTTCTGCAGGGAACGCTCATCAACACCACTCGCGCCGGCATCCTTTTCCTGATGCTCTGGCACGTCTATCAGCGCACCATCACCCTCGGCGAGTTCTACGCGCTCTTCTTCTATTCATTCGCCATCTTCTCCCCGCTCGCGGAGCTCGGCGCGATGATCGCGCAGTACCAGGAAGCGCGCGCGTCGATGGAGAAGCTCGAAGAGGTGCTGGCCATCGAGCCGGCCCCGAAACCGGCCAATCCGGTGGAAGTGGGAGCGCTGACGCGCATCGCCTTCGAGAACATTTCGTTCACCTATCCATCCGCCACGACGCCGTCGCTGGAGAACATCAATCTCGACGTTCGCGAAGGCGACACGGTCGCTTTCGTCGGACCGTCGGGATCGGGAAAAACGTCTCTCGTGAAGCTGCTGGTCGGCCTCTATCGGCCCTCCTCCGGACGACTGGCGGTGAACGACGTCGACGCATCGCATATCGACTCCGACGCGCTGCGCGGACGCATCGGCCTTGTCACGCAGGAGACGCAGCTCTTCGCCGGCACGATCCGCGACAACCTCCTCTTCGTGAATCCGAAAGCGACCGACGCCGAATGCATCGAAGTGCTGCAGCAGGCCGCGGCACTGCCGATCATCGAGCGCGGAGGCAAAGGGCTCGACACGAAAATCGGCGAAGGCGGCATCAAGATCAGCGGCGGCGAGCGGCAACGCCTCGCCATCGCACGCGCCCTGCTCCGTCAGCCCGAACTGATGATCTTCGACGAAGCGACGTCGAGCCTCGACTCGATCACCGAAAAAGCGATCACCGCGACGATCCGCACCCTCACCAGCGGCACGCATCGCCGCATGACCGTCCTCGTCGCGCACCGCCTCTCCACCATCGCTCATGCGCAACGAATTCACGTGCTCGCGAAAGGCCACGTCGTCGAAACCGGCACCCACGACACGCTCCTCGGCATGAACGGTCTCTACGCCGCGCTCTGGCGCGAGCAAAGCGCAAGAAGAGAAGAAGCGGCTTGATATGGAGTGCGGTGACGCCAGTCACCGCTTTCACTCCGAGCAGCAGGAAAAGCGGCGACTGGCGTCGCCGCACTCCAAACTACTTCTGCAAGAGCGCCTTCGTCGCGGCGTGTTTCGGCGACGTCAGCACTTCGCGCGGATCTCCCTCCTCGACCACCGCACCCTCGGCCAGCACGATCACCCGCGTTGCAAAGTCGCGGGCGAAATCGTCGTCGTGCGTGGTGAGGAGGAGCGTGCGGCCGCCGCTGGTGAGCGTGCGCAGGGTCTGGCCGAGCTCGAAGCGCCGTGCCGGGTCGAGCGACGCGGTCGGCTCGTCCATCAGCAGCAGCGGCGGATCCATCGCCATCGCACGCGCGATGGCCACGCGTTGCGCCTCGCCGCCGGAAAGCTCGCGCGGATAGGCGTGCTTGCGATGCGCGACGCCGAGCGATTCGAGCAGCTCGTGCGCGCGCGCATCGGCATCCGCCTGCGCGATGCGCGCGACGTGCAGCGGCGCGAGCGTCACGTTCTCCAGCGCGGTCAGGTGCTCCCACAGAAAATGCGACTGGAACACCATCGCCACATGCCGGCGCAGCTCGCGCAGCGTTGCACGCGACGCCGCATGCGTCGCTTCCAGTCGTACGCCATCGACATCGATCGAGCCGCCGTCAAACCGCTCCAGCGCCGCGATCGCGCGCAGCACGGTGGTCTTGCCGCCGCCCGAGAGTCCCATCAGCGCGACCAGCTCGCCGCGGCCGACGCGCATGTTCACGCCGCGCAGAATCTCGCGCGCGCCGCGATTCAGGCGCAGCGAATCGATGGTGAGAATGCTCACGCCGAGGCCGCCCTCCAGCGCGTTTCCAGCCGTCGTGCGAGACGCGCGAGCGGCAGCGACATCACCAGATACAACGCCGCGCAGAGCGCGCCCGGAATCGCCCAGCTGCCGATGTTCGCCGCGAAGATCTGCGTCTGTTTCGTCAGCTCGACGACCGTGATCACCGACACCAGCGACGAGTCCTTCAGCAGCGCTACGAAATCATTGGTCATCGGCGCGAGCGCGAGGCGGAACGCCTGCGGGCCACGCACCAGACGGAAGACCTGAAACTCCGTGAAGCCGAGCGTGCGCGCCGATTCGAGCTGCCCGCGCGGCACCGCCTCCATCGCCCCGCGATAGATCTCGCTTTCGTACGCCGCGTAATTCAGGCCGAGGCCGAGGAGCGCCGCGACGAATGCAGGCAGCTTGATCACCGAGGAGAGCCCGTAATACAGCACGAACAATTGCAGCAGCACCGGCGTGCCGCGCGTGATCTCCACGTACATCGTCAGCACCGCACGCGTCAGCGCACCGCCGTACACGCGCCCCGTGGCGACGAGCACGCCGAGGGCAATCGCGAGCGCCATCGCAAGACAAGACAACACGATCGTGATCACCGCCGCGCGCAAAAGCGCCGGCAGATAGCGGCGCAGTGAGTGGAGGACAGGCAATCCTGCCTGTTCCCCTCGTGCCGCCGCGGCGCGCGTCGCA
>DASVRB010000151.1:0-2070 GCA_036388835.1 Thermoanaerobaculia bacterium
CGTCGTCGCCGTCGTCGCGCCGGGCGCCGCGCTCGTGCCGGGCGCCGCGGTCGTGGCGCTGTCCGTCACGGTGTCGACTCCCGGATCGGGGGTCGTGATGACGCCGCCTTCCGACTCCGAACGTCCCGTCCCGATATCGACGGTCTGGGTCATGGCCTCGGTTCCGGTAGGCGCCGGCTGCGGCGCGGCGGGGGCGATCGTCTCGGTCGGCTCACCATTGCCGCTTGCATTCTCGCGTCCTTTACAACCCGGAATCGCGACGACGAGCACCGCGAGCACAACCACGACCGAAGCAACTGTTCTCTTCACGAAAAAGACCTCTCTCACGACCGGAATGTGTGGCGGATGTCGACTGATGCAATTTCGGTACAATGCACCGCCCATGGCGGACCGCAAGAGAGTCGGTATTTTCGGGTGGGGCGTGGTCGCGCCGAAGTCGCCCAACATCAATGTGTTCGAGCAGAACCTCGAGCGCGCCGATTCGTGGCTTTCGCCGTTCGCCGGCTACGGCCAGTCGAACTTCCTGGTCGGCTACCCCGAGTTCGATTTCGAGGCGTACCGCCCTTGGTTCGACGCCCGCTTCCCCCCCGCCAAGTTCTCGCAACTGAAGGAGAAAATGGGCCCGATGGTTCAGTTCGCCATCGGCGCGTTCATCCAGTCTCTCGAGCAGAATGCCGGGCTCGAGGCGTGCCTGCAGGAGCTCGGAACGAAGACGCACGTGTACGTCGGCACCGGCCTCGGCGACATCACGGTCACGCAGGAAAACGCGCTCGCCTACGACCGCGCGCTCCGGCGGTGGAACGAGTTCTGGGCGAACATCGAACGCTGCGAGCCGCTGCGCCGCCATCGCGCCGGCGAGCTCGATCCGAACGCGCCGCCGGATCCGGCCGAGCTCGAGCTCGGCACCGAAGCGTGGATCGATGGGAAACATGCGTGGGAGGCGTACTGGTCGCTGAAGAGCGACGGCCTCGCGGCGTATTTGGTCGAAGCGGCGCAGATCAACGCGGAGCCGGTGCCGCCTTCGTCGGGATCGGCCAAGCTCTCATCCATCAGACAGAAATTGAGCAAGATCCGCGCGCTCAACAAAAAGTACGGCTGCCCCGAGGAGCCGTGGGCGGCGGTCTCGCCGAACGTGCTGTGGAACATCTCGAACATCCCGGCCGCGCAGATCTCGATGCTCGGCAAGATCGTTGGCCCGGCCTGGGCGCCGATCGCGGCGTGCGCGTCGTTCGGCGTCGCCGCGCGGCTGGCGATGGATGCGATTCAGCGTGGCGATGCGACCGCGGTCGTGATCGGCATGACCGACCCGCCGCCGCACGAGATGGTGATCTCGGCCTTCTACAACGCGAACGTCCTCTCCTCCGACGCCGACGTCTCGCGTCCGCTGACCGGCCTCAAAGGGACGCACATCGCCGGCGGTGCCTGCGTCTGGATCGTCGGCGACGTCGAGGCGCTGACGGCGAAAGGGTTCCGACCGATCGGCATGGAGCTGGTCGGCGTCGGCACGTCGTCGGATGCGCACCACATCATCACGCCGTCGAAAGGCGGTCCGCAGTTGGCCATGAAGGCGGCGCTGCAGGAAGTGCAGCTCGGCGAAATCACGAACTGGGACATGCACGCGACCGCCACGCCCGGCGATGCTACGGAGATCGAGAACTCGCTCGAGCTGCTGCACCCCGACGTGATTTTCACGGCGCGCAAAGGAACGTTCGGACACGGCATGTCGGTCGGCGGCGGCTGGGAGCTGACCGCGCAGCACATGGGCGTCTCGAAGGGGAAGCTCTACCCGATGCCGCTCACCGAAGGCGAGCTGCACGCCGACGTGAAGGTGCACAGCGCGAATTTCGTCGATCGTGCCGGACGCGACGTGCGCCGCGGCTACAGCGGCAAGCTGAGCATGGGTGTCGGCGGCATCAACTCGTGCGTGATCTCGCGTCCGTGGGACGAGGAAGAGCTCGCGAGAATGATGGAAGCGGCCGCGACCGTCTAAGTGGAGGACAGGCAATCCTGCCTGTCCCGTTCTTCGCGGCGTCGAAGGACAACCCGGACAGGCAGGATTGCCTGTCCTCC
>DASVRB010000152.1:0-4186 GCA_036388835.1 Thermoanaerobaculia bacterium
AGCGCGCGCCGTACTTTTGGAAAATGCTCGAAGTCCTCGACCGCACCGTGCAGTCGGGGCGACGCATCTCGGACGCCGTGCTTCTCTCGGTGCTCGTGCTGCCGTGGGTCGTCGACGAGATCGAGAAAGAAGAAACCCGCCGCGACGCACGCATGCGCATCGGCGAGATGATCGTTTTCATCCGCGAGCTCATCGCCCCCGTCTGCGCGCGGATGGCGTTGCCCGCGGGAACGCGTCATCAGATGGAGCAGGCGCTCGAAACCCTCTGGCGCCTGCTCGAGCCGCCGAGCGACCGCCGCGCCCAGTTCCGCGCCGCCGTCCGCGAGCCGTTCAACGACGCGCTTGCGCTCCTCGAGCTCTACGCCCTCTCCTCCGGCCGCTACATCGAAGTCTTCCGCCAATGGCAAGCGTTCGCCGCCCGCGTCAAACGCGCCCAGGAAGAAGGCGAAGGCGGCCCGTCCAAACCGCGCCGGCGGAAACGCAGGCGTTGAGCGAATCGAAAATTGAAAGTTGAGAATTGAAGAATCGGACAGTGCAGCGCGTCCGATTCTTCAATCTCGACTCTTGGCCGCGCCGTTCGCGCAGCAGTCGCGCATTAGTTCCTTCTTGACATAGAGGTATTTGAGCGGTATGTATTTCGCTCAATTTTTCTTACAAGGAGGCTTTGATGCGGCGTCTCTCGTCTGCAGTGGTCCTTCTGGTCTTGTTGATCGCGGTGCCGACCGATGCGGCCATCTGCTGTCTCCGGTGCGTCACCAGCGCAGGCGGCAACTACACGTACTGCAAAGATCCGGATACGTACGCGAACGCCACTGGGCCGGTGATTTGTCCGTGTGAGACCACGTACAACTGCATGCCGACGGCGAGCGGCGTGGTCTGCTCTTCGGGTTGCGACGGTGAGCCTTGTCTGTGGGCCTGATGCTCGATGCGAACCCTGCTCCTCGCGGTCTGCTGGTTGGCCGTTGCGGTTGATGCGGCAGCCGTGACGCTCCGTATCGAGGCGGTGCAGAGCTGCGGCACCGATCTGACCGTTCGTGCGCAACAGGTCTGCACGGTGCCATGCGAGCCGGCGACGCGCCTTCATCGCGCGACGGCCGACGCTCTGCAGACCATCGAACTCGATCCGACCGCGGTGTGGCGGCTCGAATTGATCGAGCCGTCGCGCTGCTGGGCGGCGCCGCTGCTCGTTCCGGCGGGCGCGTCCGGCCAGACGTTCGACTTGCGGGTGTGGGAGACGGCTCAGGTCCGCGGGCGCGTGCGTGTGGCGCGCGGCGAGACGTTGCCGAAGCAGGTGAGCATCGCCTTTCAGTTGCCGGGATCACCGCAGGAGGAGCGAACAACGGTTACGTGCGATGTCGTGCAGGCGAGCCGCTCGTGGACGTGCAGCGCTCCGGCGACGAAGCTCGACGTGCGCATCGAGGCGGCCGGTTTTGCGCCGCATTACTTATGGGACGCGGAGTTGAGTGCGAAGCGCGCGCTCGATGCCGGTGAGTTGCATCTTCAGCGCGGCGCATCCGTCGCAGGATGGGTGAGAAGCGAAGTGACCTCGGTTACGTTGCGCGACACGGCCGTGAGACTCGTCCCTGATACGTTCGCCGGTCACACTCCCGAGGCGAGCGGGCGTCACGCATTGCGAATCGATCGGGCCAAGCCGAATGCGCGCGGGTTCTTTCAATTCAGCAACGTTCCGCCCGGCGTGTATTCAGTCACCGCCGAGCAACCAGGCTTGTCGCGCGCTGTGCGGGAGGAGATCAAGGTCACGGACCCGACCGAACATCTACTCGAAGTGCCGCTCATGTTGCGGCGCATGGCCGCGGCCGATGTGCTCATCTCGCCACAGCTCGACCCGTTCGGCGCGCCGTGGCAGGTCTCGCTCCGCAAGCGCGCGCCGCGGTCGAACGTGTTCAGCAAGGAAGTCGATTCCGGTCCCGCAACGTTGTCCGGCGGCTGGCGCAGCGCCGACCTCGAAGCAGGCCCATACCTGCTCCGGGTGACCGACAGTCGCGGTGCCCTCTACGAATTCGAGCAGATCGAGATCTCGTCCGATTCGCCGTTGGTCAACATCATCGTCCGCGCCGTTGCCGTCGAGGGGACATTGAAAGTCGGCGACGAGCCTGCACGCGCCGAACTGCGGTTCCGTCCAATGGCCGGGAATGGTTCGGCCGTGATGACGTCGGGCGAGGACGGCACGTTTTCAGGCGTGCTGGCGCGCGAAGGAAAGTGGCGCGTCGAGGTGGTTTTTCCGTCCGGCCAGACGCGCGAGGTTGTGAACCTCGACGTGCGGCGCCGTGACACCGAGGAGCGGGCGCGGATCGACTTGGAACTGCCGAACGGCCGCATCGCCGGCGTCATGATCGACACGGAGGGCCAGCCGATCAGCGGCGGCGTGCTCGTCTTTCGGAACGGCGATCTGTACGCCGACTTGAAGACCGATGCGACCGGAGAGTTCGAGCTCGTCGCAATCGACGAGGGGCAGTTCGAGGTGCAGGGCAACACTCGTGACGGCGCATCGCCGCTGGTGCCGGTGACCGTCGCGGAAGGCCGCTCCGAGCGCCTCACGCTGGTGGTGGGGAAGCGGCGGCAGCTCGCCGGAAGGCTCGTCTCGACGTCCGGTTCTCCGCTGGCCGGTGCGCTCATCCGCTATGTCGTCGATCGAAGCGGGTTTCTTCACGAGACGGTGAGCAGTCCGACCGGCAGGTTCACGCTGGATTGCGCCGCGGCAAGCCGAGTGGCCGACGTGTTGATCCTCACGCCCGGTTTTCCGGCAAAGCTCGTGAGCGTGCCGCTCGCGGATCAGCGCGGAAGCGTCGAGGTGGTCGTCGGGGAGGCGGCGGGCGAGCTATTGCTACAGATCGGGAGCGCGCCGCCGTGGCCGTACGTCTTTCGCGGGGCTGCGGGCGCCGCGGTTCCGCTCTTTCAACGTCCCGATGCGCACGGCCGCGGCGCCTCAGTTCGCGACGGCGGACTGGCACTGCTCGTCGAGCCTGGTCCGTATCTGGTCTGTCCGACGACCGTACAGACGGCGCAGTGCATCAACGCCGACGTGCCTGTCGACGGCACGAAGATCGTGAACACCACCGGCTGGGCGCGGCAGCACGTCGACGGGCAGACGGAGGATCGATGAAGCTCCGATCGTACTCGCTGGTCCTCGTTGCATTCGCTATCTGCGCACTGACCACCTTCGCCGACACTCGTCCCGGCTGGCTCGGCCTCGGATTCACGTACCACGTCGAAGGGGACGAGCGCTGGCTGCACGTGCGGCGTCTTGCGCCGGGCGGCCCGGCGGAGCGGGCCGGCATCGCGGTCGATGACGTCATCACGCGCATCGACGGGAACGCTCCTCGTTTCCGCGACGACGTTGCACTGATGGAGTTCCTCGGCCGCATCAAGCCGGGGCAGAAGGTCGTGCTTTCCGTCATCCACGAACAGCGGCCGCGCGACGTGACGCTGCGCGCGATCCCGATGTCCGACGAGTCGTTCGCGCGGTGGCGCGAGGGGCTCGAGCTCGCGCGGAAGAAACGTGCAGCGCGCGCCGCCAAACGATAGGCGACTCTGCGCTCGCGACTATCATCTCCGCCGTGCAGCGCGAAGTGATCTACCTCGACCACCATGCCACCACGCCGTGCGATGCGCGGGTGGTCGAGAGGATGCTGCCGTTTTTTACCGAGCATTTCGGCAATGCCGCTTCGATCACCCATCAGCATGGGCGGAAGGCGTCGCTGGCGGTGGAAGACGCGCGCATTGCGATCGCCCGATTCTTCAAAGTGCTGCCGCCCGAGATCTACTTCACGGCGGGGGCGACGGAGTCGAACAACATCGCGCTGAATCTGCTCCGGCCGGGCGATCACTTCGTGACCGGCATGACCGAGCACAAGTCGATCTCCACGCCGGCCGAGCGGATGGCGAAGCGCGGGGTCGACGTGACGTACGTGCAGAACGATGGAGAGGGGTTCGTCCATCCGGACGCACTTCGCGCTGCGCTCCGTCCGAACACGCGCCTCGTCTCCATCGAAGCGGCGAACGGCGAGATCGGCACGATTCAACCGATTGCGGAGCTGTCGGCGATCACACGCCGGGCCGGCGTCCTGTTTCACACCGACGCCACGCAGGCCGCCGGCAAGATCCCGCTCGACTTCACGAACGTCGACCTGGCCTCGTTCTCCGCGCACAAGATGTACGGACCGAA
>DASVRB010000153.1:0-16049 GCA_036388835.1 Thermoanaerobaculia bacterium
TCCTCTCATCATTTACGGCGGCGGCGCGGGCAACGCGAGCGACGAGAACGCGACGCTCGCGGAGTACCTCGCCAGTCACGGTTTCGTCTTCGTCTCCGTCCCTGCCATGGGCGTCGCGTCGCTCGACATCTCGCTCGACGCGGCCGGACTCGAGACCCAGACGCGCGACATGGAAGTGGCGCTCGACGTCGCGCGCCGGACACACAAGCCGGCCCGTGTCGTCGCCGGCGGGTTCAGTTGGGGTGGCGCGGCAGCGATTACTCTCGCGAACCGGCAGCCCGACATCAGCGCGCTCTTCATGCTCGACAGCTCCACGACCTCGAAGCGGTTCTCGCCGCTCGTGGCATCAGCACCGTTTTTCGACATCGCGCGCGTGAGCGTTCCGATTCTCGACCTGCACCGGCAGGACGAGACCGTCACATACGACGTGCTCGATCGCTTCCGCTACGCCGAGCGTTTCTCGTTCGAAATGCGCGAGCCGAATCACGTCGATTTCAACGCGCTGCCGCTGCTGTACGCGAAGGATTCGGACCGTGCACGCGGTTACGAATGGATCGCCAGAACGGTGCTCGCATTCGCGAATGGCTCGCGTGAATGGACCGAGACGGACGCGTATCGCGTGACGCCGCGCCATCGCGCGGCGATGCCGCCGCCGCCGTCGCTCGCCGAGCTCGAAGCGCTCGCGCGCAAAGATCCGGCCGCGGCCACGCGCGCGTACGAGCCGCACGCCGCGATCTACGCGCCGGAAGCGATCAACCGCCTCGGCTACGCGCTGCTCGCCGACAACGCCGCGGCCGCGCGAGAGGTGTTCCTCTGGAACGTGCGCGCGCATCCGCAGAACGCCGACTGGCTCGACTCCCTCGGCGACGCGCTGCTGAAAACGAACGAGCGCGATTGTGCACGCGCGGTCTTCACGCGCGTCGCCGCGCTCACCGAATCCTCGAGCCTGCGCGAGCGCGCACAACGCGAGCTTGCCTCGCTCGCCGCAGCCTCGACATCATGCAAATACCTCGAAGGAATGGAGACTCGATGAAACGAATCCTGCCGTTGCTGCTCGTTGCTGCACTGCCGCTGTTCGCTGCGCCGAAGAAACTGGCGCCGCCGACGCCGCCGGCCGATCTCACGGCCGCGCCGGCCGACGCCGAACGCTTCGAGAACGGACTCGCCACCAAGGTTCTGGTCAAAGGAAACGGCACGGAGCACATGCCGGAGAACGGCACGGTGCAGGTGCGCTACACCGTCTGGAAGTCCGACGGCTCGCTCGTGCAGCACCTCGTCCGCCCACAGTCGCTGATGATCAGCAAGGCGAAGATGATTCCTGGCTGGGGGCTCGCGGTGCAGAAGATGGTGATCGGCGAAACGCGCCGCGCCTGGATCCCGCACACCCTCGGCGCGGGCAAGATCAAGGAAGGGGAGTTGCTCGTGATCGACACCGAGCTCCTCGACATCATCGAGACTCCGACCGTTCCGCCCGACGTCGCGGCCGTGCCGGCGGATGCGAAAGTCACCCCCTCCGGCCTCGCCTACAAAGTGCTGCGCCCCGGCAGCGGCACCGTTCATCCGACGCGCGACAGCACGGTCGTCGTGCACTACAGCGGCTGGACCACCGACGGCAACATGTTCGACAGCTCGATCAACCGCGCCGAGACCGCCGAGTTCCCGCTCGAAGGGGTGATCAAAGGGTGGACGGAAGGCCTGCAGTTGATGGTCACCGGCGAAAAGACCCGCTTCTGGATCCCCGCCAAACTCGCCTACGCCCACGACCGCAAAAAGCCGCAAGGCATGCTCGTCTTCGACATCACGTTGGTCGACATCGCGGAGTAACGTTTCTGGTGGAGCGGCGGGCTTCAGCCCGCCGAATATCGACGCGCCGGCGGGCTAAGAGCCCGCCGCTCCACAGGAACGACGACGTGAGCGCCCCCCCCCACTCGTCATCCTGAGCGTCAGCGAAGGATCTCAAATTGCGACGGCCGTCGCGGCTGAGATCCTTCGCTCAAGCTCAGGCTGTCGCGGCGCGCGCCCCGTCGCGGCTGAGATCCTTCGCTAAAGCTCAGGATGACGGGGGCGCGCCCGTCGCGGCTCAGATCCTTCGCTAAAGCTCAGGATGACGCGGTGCTGTTCAATACGGCATGTCTTCATCGTGCAACCCAAAGTAATGTCCGAGCTCGTGCACGACGGTGTCGCGGATTTCTTCGATGGCTTCTCTTCGCGTGCGGGTGATGCGGTTGATCGGGCCGCGGAAGATGGCGATCTGGTCGGGGAGCATCGGCAGCATGTCGTGCGTCCGGCGCGTCAACGCGACACCGCGGTAGATGCCGAGGAGCTCGTCGTTCGTGTCTTCGAGCGCGTCGAGATCGTCGGCGCTCGGTTCATCCTCGACCACGACCGCGATGTTCTGGAGCAGCTCCGCGAACTGCGGCGGCAGGTTCGCGAGCGCCTCCTCGACCAGCCGCTCGAACTCTCTTGGTGGAATCCACATACAAACAAAAAGGCGGATGCGCCGGAGCGCACCCGCCGAATCGTAATCGACTGATCGTGCTTACCAGCCCGGGATGATGTTGAAGCCGTACACGACCTCTTCATCCGGACGCTGGAACGGCTTCGCGGCGTAGACCTCGATCGGGATGTAGCTGAGCAGGATGCGCAGGCCAATGCCGACGCTGAAGACCGGCACGCGCGCATCGGTGTCGGTCTCGTAGCGCCAGTCCACCGGTTCGTCATCGCTCCACGCCGCGCCGACGTCGCCGAACGCGAAGATCTCGGTCGGCAGGAACGGGTTGTTGATCAGACCGAACTCGCGCGTGCCGAAGAGCGGCGCGCGCACTTCCACGCTGCCGGCGGCGATGCGGCTGCCGACGAGGCGATCGAAGACGGGGCAGGTGTTGCCGAAGATCGTGCCGCACTCGACCGGGTCGATCGAGTATGGATCGTAGCCGCGCACCACCGAGCCCTGTCCGAGGTACAGCGGCGAGAGGCGCGGATCCTCGGCGCCGGCGCCGTAGCGGCCGTAATGCAGGCCGCGCACGGCGAACGTCACCGGACGCGTGAAGTAGTACTTGCGCCAGTCAGCGAGCGCGCTCTGGAAGTTCAGATCGCCGCGCAGCGCTTCGACTTCGTAGCGGTAGCGCGTTCCGTTGATCGGCGAGATGAAGCCGTACACCGAGCTGTCGCCGACGAACGCCGTCGACGCTTTCGTGAAGTTCAGGACGAACGAACCGGGGAGCTCGTTTTTTTCGCGATCGATGATCTGGTCGCCGACGACGTAAAAGCGTTCGATTTCACGTTTGTACGAGTAGCGCTGTGCGCCGACGGCCCCTTCGAGGCGGCGTGTGGAGCTGAACGGATACTGCGCCAGTCCGCTCACGTCGGTGATGAGCTGCACCTCGCGAAGCTGGTCGTAGATGTCGGCCAGGATGACCGTGCCGTTCTCGGTTTGGTAGGGGCCCTGGCTGTACAACACGCGACCGTAGACCTGCGGCACGTGCAGCACCTCGGCGCCCCAGTTCAGACGGCTGGTCTGATTGAGATAGAAGAGCTGTCCTCCGAGCTGCTCGGTGAGGCTCGAGGTGCCGGAGCCGCCGCCGCCCTGGAACGTGAAGCCGACGTTGTGCTCGCCGAGGATGTCGCTGAAGAACGCCGTGACACTGCCGCCGGCGCCGAAGCCGAACTCGTTCACGCCGACGCCGAGCGTGGGCGGTCCGAGGTAGGCGAGACGGAGGTCGGCGCTGTACGGACGCTCGGCGAAATCGGTCGAAGCGGGCGGAAGCCCCTCCTCCGGACGCATCAGATAGCCGGTGATCTCCGAGCCGGTGCTGCGCAGCGGCGGCAGCAGCGCGGCGCGCGGTGCCACGTTCTCGCCCAACGGAGCCGGCGCGGCCACGGCGGTTCCGGGCATGTTCGCCGGCAGTGCGTAGATGTTGTAGTTGTCGTCCTCGAACACCGAGAACGCGATCTCGCCCGTGCGCGACGCGACCGTCAGCGCGGGCGACATGTCGGTGATGCCGGCCACGCCGGTGTCGAGCGTCGTGACGCGGAAGAGCTGTCCTTCCGGAAACGTGACTCTGTGGATGTCCGGAACGCCGTCCGGGTTCGAGATGAAGTAGATCGAGCGGCCGTCCGGCGCCCACTGCGGGTTGATGTGCTTCGCGCCGGCGAACGCGTTCAGCTCGCGCACCTGGCCGCTGCCGAGATCGAGCGTGGCAAGGCGCATGTCCGAAAAGCGGAGGTGCTCGACGCGCGTGTCGGTGCCGCGGTCGGTGACGAACACCAGCGTCCGTCCATCCGGCGACCACGCCGGCTGCAGGTCGGCGAAGCGGTCGTTGGTCAAGCGGCGGACCTGCTTGGTGCCGAGGTCATAGAGGAACAGATCGCTGACGCCGGTGGTCTGTCCGGCGAGGGCGATGGTCTGGCCGTCCGGCGACCACGCCACGTTCATGATCGCCTCGAGGCCCGGCACGCGAATGTGCTCCGTGCGCCGCGTCTCGACGTCGATGAGCGAGAGGAAGTTGTCGCCGCGCGAGAAGGTGATGAACGCGAGGCGTTTGCTGTCCGGCGACCAGGAGCCGCCCGACTCGATGAAGCGCAGCGATTCAAAGTGCGGATCGCGATCGGAGGAGATGAGGTTGCGAATCACCCGTCCGGTGCGCGCGTCGGCGAGGAAGAGGTCGATCGAGAAGAGCTCGCGCGCCGACAGGAACGCGAGGTAACGGCCGTCTGGGCTGAGCGCCGGGCCGATGTTGAGCTCGGACGAGCCGCGGCGGCGGCGCGGTTTCTTTTCTCCCTCGGCGCGCGGCGGCGGAGGGGTCGGCCGCTTTCCGATGACCGGATCGCCGAGGGCCATCGTGCGGGCGGTGATGATCGGGTTGTACAGCTCGCGCGCCGATTCCGCCCAGTCGGCGAACAGTTGGCGGTGCGAGATGCCGACCGCGCGCTCCACGCCGTCTTCGATGCCGACCATGCCGGCGGCCATGAAGTAGCGGACGACCGCTTCGTCGCCGAAGCGCGCGCCGATGTACGCCATCATCGCCTGGCCGTAGCGGTACGGGAAGTAGCGCGGATCGCGCGTGATCTCACGGATGTCCGGCAGGCGATCGTGGAGCGTCGCGTCGCGGATCCACATCGAGGTCAGCGGGTCGACGCGGCCTTTCGAAAAGTACTCGGCCATGCCTTCGACGATCCACAGCGGCATCTGCTCGAGCTGGAAACGGCGGCGCTGATTGTTCGCGGTGGCGGCGATGTCGTACTGAAAGACGTGCACGATCTCGTGGCCGAGGACGTGGTCGTTCTGCGCGTAATCGCCGGTCAGCGGGAGGACGACGCGGTTCATGAACGCGTCGGTGAAGCCGCCGGTCCCCTCACCGATCATGCCGCCGGTGGTCGTCGTCTGATGGAAGTCGGCGGCGTTCGCGTAGAGAACGATCGGCTTCTTGCGGAAGGAGTGATTGAACACGCGCGAGAGCCGCGCGTACCACCGCTCCGACATGCGTGCGATGTCCTGCACGACGTCCGCTTCCTGCTCGTAGTAGTAGATGTCGAAGTGCTCGGTCTGGAGCACTTTGAACTCGAAGTTCTCCCACTGCACCTTGTTACGGCCGAAGTACTGAGCTTGTGCGGTGGGGACGATGATGGAGGAGAGGAGGAGAGCGGCCAGGACAAACCGGACGACAACGCGCATCAAGACACCTCGGTCGGTAATTGAATCACCAGGACCGGGCGCGGCTGCAAGAGCGTCGCCAGCGGGTTTCGTAAATGTGTAGGGATTTTGCGCTGGCGTGCTGCCGGGCTGAACCTTTGCAAATTTGCTACAGCCGCATAAACACGGCCCGCGCGTTGCTTGCTCCATGATTACCTATGCGAAAGACACCGCTCCTTCTCCTCTCTCTCTTCCTCGCAGTGACGGCATCCGCCGACATGTTCGTTCCGCAGTCGACGGCCTCGCGCATCCTCATTCCGGCCGCGGCCGACGCCGTGGGCGCAAACGGCACGCACTTCCGAAGCAACATCGAAATCATCAACTACCGGTCGTCCGATCAGCGCGTGCTGCTCCGCTGGTATCCGTTCGGCGGCACCGGCACCGCGCCGGAGCGCATCATCACGATTCAGGGCCGCCGCGTGGTGAGCTCGGGCAACTTCGTGACGAACGTCCTCAATCAGTCCGGCCTCGGCGCGATCGAGGTCATCGGCATCGACGCCGCCGGCAACGTCGACAACGCGGCGATGCTGCACGTCACGTCGCGCGTCTGGACGCCGGCGCCGAACGCGCCGCAGGGTGAGCTGTCGCAGACCTTCCCGGCGATCGTCATGACCAGCAACACCGGCCAGCGCAAGACGATCTTCGGCATGCACCGCGGCGATGAGTTCCGCTACAACGTCGGCATCGTCAATCCGTCGTCGACCGCGCAGACCTTCCGCATCACCATCGTCACGCAGTTCGGCAACCCGCAGGTCGTCGAGACCACGCTCCAGCCGTTCTCGATGTACCAGGCCAACATGCCGGGAAATGAAGAAGTGCTGCAGACGGTGATCGAGAACATCACCACGCAGAACATCTCGACCACGTGGCAGGCGTACGGTTCGTCGGTCAACAACTTCTCGGGCGACGCCTGGTCGCAGATGGCGTTCCCGCTGCCGGCGCAGACGCCGTAATGCGAATGGCGGCGGCGGCTCTCGGCGTGCTGTTGTTTGCGGGGGTATTGGTGTACGCGGCGAAACGCCGCGCCCCGCGTGTCCTGCAGCCGCTTGCCGCCGCCGCACCGGCCGTGGTGGCCGGTTTGCGCCGCGACGTCGAGGCGCTTTGTGCAATCGGGGAGCGGAATACCTTCGTTCCCGAAAACCTGGCCGCGGCGGCCGATCTCGTGGAACGCGAGCTCGCCGCCGCCGGCTATTCGGTCGAGCGGCAGACTTACAACGTCGCATCTGCCGGCGTCCCGGCCGACAACCTGATCGTCGAAATCACGGGAAATACGCGTCCGAAAGAAATTGTGGTCATCGGCGCGCATTACGACTCGGTGTTCGGCACGGTCGGCGCCGACGACAACGCGAGCGGGGTGGCGGCATTACTCGCGCTGGCGCGCCACTTCGCGAAATCGCAGCCGGCGCGCACGCTGCGATTCGTCGCCTTCGCGAACGAGGAGCCGCCGCACTTTCAATCGCACGACATGGGGAGCTGGCAGTACGCGAAACGCTGCCGCGACCGCGGCGAGAAGATCGCCGCGATGGTCAGCCTCGAGACGATCGGCTACTTCGACGACGCGCGCGGCTCGCAGCAGTATCCGCCGCCACTCGCGGCGATGTATCCCGATACCGGCAA
Source organism: Thermoanaerobaculia bacterium (assembly GCA_036388835.1). Taxonomy (GTDB): domain Bacteria; phylum Acidobacteriota; class Thermoanaerobaculia; order Gp7-AA8; family Gp7-AA8; genus QHVT01. Next base: position 7,310 of record DASVRB010000153.1, read on the forward strand.
CTTCATCGCACTGGCGTCGAACGTCGGCTCGCGCGCGCTGCTGTCGCGCTGCGTCAAGGCGTTCAAAGCGTCGACGAAACTGCCGGCCGAATCGGCGGCGATGCCAGAGATCATTCCGGGCATCGGCTGGTCGGACCAGTGGTCGTTCTGGCAATTCGGCTGGCCGGCGATCATGGTCACGGACACGGCGCCGTTCCGGAATCCGCACTATCACCGCTCCTCCGATCGCCCGCAGACGCTCGACTACGCCCGGCTCGCGCACGTGGTCGAAGGGATGATCGGCGTCGTGGACGATCTGGTCCGCTGACGCGCCGCGGCGCGGTCATACAATCGCGCTCGTGCCTTCCATTTTCTTTACAGGCTTTCCCGGTTTCCTCGGCTCCGAGCTGTTGCCGCGCGTGATATCGCGCACGGGCGACGATGCGCTCTGCCTGGTGCAGCCCAAGTTCCGCGCGCTGGCCGAGCAGCGGGTGCGCGAGCTCGTGGCGGCGCACCCGATCCTGGCCAGACGCATTCACATTGTGGAAGGCGATCTGACGCAGTCGCTCGAGCAGGTCGACGCGAACGAGATCAGCGAGATCTATCACCTGGCCGCGGTCTACGATCTCTCAGTCCCTCGCGACCTCGGCATGCGCGTCAATGTCACCGGCACGACGCGCGTGCTCGATCTGGCCGAGCGCGCTTCACGCCTGCAGCGCTTGCATTACGTCAGTACGTGTTACGTCAGCGGCCGCCACCCCGGCGTGTTCACAGAAGCGGACCTGGAGAAGGGGCAGCGCTTCAACAATCACTATGAAGAGACGAAGCACCTCGCGGAGCTGGAAGTACGCAAGCGGATGTCGCGGATTCCGGCGACGATTTACCGCCCCTCGGTCGTCGTCGGAAACAGTGCCACCGGCGTCACGCAGAAATTCGACGGACCGTACTTTGTCATGCAATGGCTGATGCGCCAGCCGCGCATTGCAGTGCTCCCTGTCGTCGGACGCCCGTCGAATTACCGCTTCAATGTGGTGCCGAGCGATTTCGTCATTCGTGCAATCGAGTTTCTCAGCGGCCTGCGCGGCAATGTGGGACGGACGTATGCGCTTGCAGACCCGAATCCGCTCACCGTCGACGAAATCATCAATACCATTGCCGCGGCCACCGAACGGCGCGTCGTACGCGTACCATTGACGAAGATGCTGGCGAAGGGTGCTCTGCGATACATGCCCGGCGTTTACCGTCTGATGCGCATTCCCGCCGAGGCAGTCGATTACTTCGTGCACCCGACCACATACGACACCTCGAATGCGTCCGCCGAACTGGCCGGCTCCGGCATTGTGGCGCCGCGATTTCGCGATTACGCGCCGCGCCTCGTGGAGTTCGTCCGCGCCCACCCCGAAATCGGATCGGCCGCGATGGTCTAATTTGGAGTGCGGCGACACCAGTCGCCGCTTTCACTGCTTCTATGTGAACCGGAGCAAAAGCGGCGACTGGCGTCGCCGCACTCCAAACTACTTCACCTCGTCCCAGATCCGCACGTCTTTGCTCTCTTTGAGGAAAATCGAGCCGATCACGAACGTCATCAACGCCACGGCAATCGGATAGTACAGACCCGCATAAATGTTCCCGGTGCGGGTGACGACCCAGGTCGCGATGAACGGTGTAAAGCCGCCGAACCAGCCATTGCCAATGTGATACGGCAGCGACAGCGACGTATAGCGAATCTTGGCCGGAAACGCTTCTACGAGAAACGCGGCGATGGGGCCGTAAACCATCGTGACGAAAATGACCTGGATGAATACCAGCAGAGTCATCGTCACCGGCTGCAGTGGCTCCGAGGCGGCGTGCATGGCGCGGTAAATCGGGTAATAGGAAATTGCGGCGATGAGATTGCCGGCCATCATCACTTTCTTGCGCCCGATGCGGTCGGAGAGCGCACCGAAGACGATGAAGAACGGTGTGGCGAGCGCCAGCGCCACCGCCACAATGATGCTGGCCTGGACGAAATCGACCTTCAATACCTGCTGCAGGAAGAAGAGCGCATAGAACTGGCCGGTGTACCAGACCACCGCCTGTCCCGCCGCGGCGCCGAAGAGGACGAGCAGAATGACGCGCCAGTTGCGGCCGCTGCCGAGTGAATCCTTCAATGGCGTCGCCGAGGTTTTTCCTGTCGCTTTCAATTGCGTGAAGAGCGGCGATTCCTTCAATCGCAAACGAATCCAGAGCGACATCAGCACGAGCAGGATCGACATCAGGAACGGCACGCGCCAGCCCCAGCTCTCGAACGCCTCTTTGCTCATGGTGGAGCGGACGGCGAGGATGACGCCGAGGGAGACGAACAGGCCGAGGGTGGCCGTGGTCTGGATGAAACTCGTATAGAAGCCGCGGCGATTGTCGGGGACGTGCTCGGCGACATAGACCGCTGCGCCGCCGTATTCGCCGCCGAGGGCCAGACCTTGCAGCAGCCGCAGCACGACGAGGATCAGTGGCGCGGCCACGCCGATCTGCTCATACGTCGGCAGGAGCCCGATCGCGAACGTCGCGCCGCCCATGAGCACGAGCGTCACGAGGAACGCGTACTTGCGGCCGACCAGATCCCCGACCCGCCCGAACACGATCGCGCCGAACGGCCGCACCGCGAATCCGGTCGCGAACGTCGCCAGTGTCAACAGAAACCCCGCTGTCGGGTTCTCCTTCGGGAAAAAGAGCCCCGACATGATCGCGGCGAGACTCCCGAAAATATAAAAGTCGTACCACTCGATCATCGTCCCCGCCGCAGCGGCAGCAATGATTTTCCAGACCGGGTAGTCAGGACGGGCGTCGGCTGTTTGCATGGAGGCGAATGATAGCGGCGCGGAGCGCCGCTGGGTCGCGCTGCGCGCGGGGTGTCGGGTGTCTGCGGTTGATCGCCTGGCCGCATCTACTGGTGCGGCGTCAGGCGTCAGTTCCTCAAACCTGTCGCCCAGGCGAGAACCCCCAGACACCTGACACCCGACACCAACGCTAACAATTACTTCGCCGCCACCATCACCGCCCCATTCACCTTCGCCGGCGCCAGCGCTTTGGCGAGTTGGACGTCGTGGCCGTAGATGTCGTCGAGGAACTTCACGCTGCCGTCGGCTTCGACGACGGCGGTGGCGTAGAAGAGGACGACGGAGATCGGGCGCTCGACTTTGACGTAGACGTCGTCGCGTTTGCCGGTCATGGCGGCGGCGATTTTCTCGGACGACCATTGCGGCTGTGCGCGCAGCACCCACGCGGCGAGCGCGGCGGGATCTTCGACGCGGATGCAGCCGTGGCTGAAGTCGCGGCGGGTGCGGTCAAAGAGCGCCTGCTGCGGTGTCGAGTGGAGGTAGACGTGGTTGTCGTTCGGGAAGAGGAACTTCACCAGGCCGAGGGCGTTGTGCGTGCCCGGCTTCTGCCGGACGCGCAGCGAACCGTTTTTGATGCGGCGGATCGTGTCGCCGTCGACGTGCGAGCCGACCGCGCGGCCGCTGTTGTCGACCAGCTCGTAATGATTGCGCGCGAGGTAGCCGGGGTTGTTCGCGATCTTCGGGAGAATCTCGTTGCGCTGAATGTTCGGCGGCACGCTCCACGACGGGCGAAACACGACATGTTTGATGTCGCCGTCGAACACCGGCGTGCGGTGCCCCGCGGCCTTGCCGACCACGACGCGCATGGTCAGTTCGTCGTTGCCGTCGCTCGCGCGCAGCTTGAATTCCGGGATGTTCACGATGATCGACGGGCCGTCCGCCTGCGCGGCGATCCAGCGCCAGCGCTCGAGCGAGAGCTCGATCTGCGCGACGCGCGACGCGGCCGGCGCGTTGAGCTGCGCGAACGTCGTGCGGCCGATGATGCCATCGGCGTCGAGGCCGTGGCGCGCCTGAAAACGCTTCACCGCGTCGACCACCGCCCCTTCGTAGCGCGTGCCGTTCACCTTCACGTCCGCGGCCAGATCGCCGTGCCGCTGGAGCACGGTCGCGAGCTGCGCGAGCGCCTCGTAATCAACGCCCGGCGCGAGCTTCGGCATCACCGGCAGCGGCGCATCCTGCTTCGATTCCGTTTCGATACGGCGGTATTTCGCGAGCGCGGTCAGGAGGCGGCGGTACTGCTCGTGGCGCGGCTCGATCGCCGCAATAGCCGACGCCGCATCGCTGGCCGCGACCACCTGCGCGACGAACGACGGGAGGTAGAGCCGGCGCGCCGCGGCGTCGAGCTCGATCGAAACTTCGGAAGGATGCACGCGGCCGATGCGCACGTCGGTGGCGTAGCGCATCAATGAGGTGGTGAGGTCGACGTCGAAGGCCGCAATCGCGGCGTCGCCGCGCAGTGCCGCAATGCGCGCGCTCCACTGGTTGCCGTAATCGGCCGCGTCGAGCCCTTTCGCGGCCGCGTTCTCGAGCGTGGCGATGACCGCCTGCGCCTGTGCGGTCGGACGGCCGTTGCGCGTCCAGACCGGCTGGTAACCCGCCGGCGCGTAGAAGTTGCGGACGTCGGCCGGCGCGGAGCCGGCGAGCGACTGCACGTGTGCCGCGGCCGCGGTAGCCGGTGCAACCGCGACGGTCTGAGCATGAATCGAGGTGGTGGCGACGAAGGTGAGCGCGAACAGCAACCGTTTCATGTCCGCCAAGCTAATGACCGACTGCGGCGCAAATGTGGCGGGATCGGAGTGTTTTCAGGGGAAGTTGGGGGAGGGGTGTGAGGGGCGTCACCGATGACGTTGTTGGATGTGATCGTGATCACGGTTTGTGGGTCGAATTGAAAATTGAAAATTGAAAATTGAAAAAACGGAGCGCGTCGCCGACCAGTGTCGGATCGGGCCCTTTCCGATTTTTCAATTCTCAATTTTCAATTTTCAATTTCGAACCGCGCTAAGCGCGCCTCAACTCCACCACCGTAATCTCCCCACCCACCGCCAGCCGCGTCGGCGGTCCCCAATAGCCCGTGCCGCGGTTGACGTACAGCCAGGTGCGGCCGACGCGGTGGAGGCCGGCGACGATCGGCTGGAAGCGTTTGATCACGAGGTTGAACGGGAAGAACTGGCCGCCGTGGGTGTGGCCGGAAAGCTGGAGGTCGACGCCGAGGCGGTCGGAGTCTTTCGCGGTTTGCGGGCGATGGGAGAGGAGGACTTTGACCGATCCGGCGGGAGCGCCGGCGAGTGCGCGATCGGGATCCTGTTTGTGCGTGTAGCGGCCGACCGGATCGGTCACGCCGGCCATCAGCAGTCGCGCGTTTCCGCGGGCGATGACGCGGTGCTCGTTCTTCAGAAAATCGAGGCCGACGCGCTGCAGCGCCGGGATCCATTCGCTCGCGCGCCAGTAATACTCGTGGTTGCCGGTCACGTAGAACGCGCCGTCGCGGGTGCGCAGCGCGCGCAGCGGCTCGATGTGCTCGCGCGACTGCTCGTACGCGCTGTCGACGAAATCGCCGGTGATGGCGACCGCATCCGGCTCGAGCGCGTTGGTGCGTTCGACCAGGCTGCGCACGAAATTACCCTGGATGGTCGGGCCGATGTGCACGTCGCTCCACTGCACGATGCGATAGCCCTCCAGCTCTGCCGGCAGGTTCTCGATTGGAATCGAAACCCGCCGCACGCGCGGCCACCGCGCTTGCGCGAGGCCGATCAGCGAGAGCGCGCCGGCGGCGCCGAGGATGGTCAGGCTGAGCGCGCGCGCATCGAGCGGCAGACGCGCCAGGAACGACACGCCACGCACGATGTCGCCGAGAATCACCAGTACGAGCAGCGTGGAGAAAATGCCGAGAATCGCGTAGCCGGTGAGCTGCGCGCGCCGCGTGAACATCGCCCACGCCGGCACCGCCGCGAGTGCGAGCAGCAGCAGCCATCCCGCCAACGGCGCCAGTCCCGCCGCGGCAACGCCCGCGAGCAGCGGACGCCCCGCGTACGCGAACAACCCGAGCCACACGAGTGACATCAAGGCGATGCGAGATTGCGAAGCCAGCGCGAGCGCGCGAGGACGGCGTTTCATGGACTGAGGAAAACAAGGAAGGGAACGCGCGTCATCCCTGGCCGGCACGGCCGGCGGCGTGGCCAAGCCTTGGGCGCGCTGTACTACGTTGGCGGGCCTCGGTGAGAAGAGGGCGGTGGCGAGAACTTTCCCTCACCTGTCACGCCGAGCGTAGCCGAGGGGCCTGGGAGGGAGGGGCGCGACGCACATGCCTGCCGCGGCCGGCACGGCCGGCGGCGCTGGTTGGCCAAGCCTTCCGCGCGCTGTACTACGTTGGCCACCTCGGCGAGAAGATGGCACTCGCGAGAAACTCCCCACCTGTCACCCCGAGCGTAGTCGAGGGGCCTGGGAGGGAGGGGCGCGACGCACATGCCTTCCGCGACCCGCCCGCCCAGGTCCCTCGCTACGCTCGGGATGACAGGGCGCTCCCATGGCATCATCACTCCCGATGCGGTCCCTCGTCCTCGGCTTCCTTTTCTTCATCGCACCGGTCCTCCGCGCCGCGACCTATTTCGTTCCGTCGGATGCGGAGCTGATCCAGCGCGCGGACGACATCGTGATCGCGGTGGGCGTGACGTCGCTGAGCGATGGCGGGAGGACGGCCTACACGCTGCGCATCGAGGAAGTGCTGAAGGGGAAACGCCGCGCCGGCCAGCATCTCGTGCTGACGGAGCTCGGCGGCCGCGCGGGCGAGCGGATGCTGAGCGTGGCGGGCGCGCCGGTGTACGAGCCAGGCGTGCGCTATCTCGTCTTCACCGACTCTTCCCCGCAAGGCGAGCCGATCACGTTCGGCATGTCCCTCGGGCAGTTCGAGCTCGGTGCGCGTGTGGCGCGGCGCCACGGCATCAGCGGCTTCGATCGCAATCTCGAACCGCACCTCGAGCGCGAGCGCGACAGCGCCGCGTTCATCACCTACATCCGCGAAATCGTTGCACGACGCGCGTCGCCGAACGGGGCGTATTTCGTGGAGCGCGAGCGCGAGATGCCGCTGCTCGCGAACGCGACGACCACCCTCACGCGCACGAGCTATCTGCTCGACGGCGCGTTCCGCTGGCAGGGTGCGCCGGACGCGAATCTCGTCGTCATCGGCGCGGCGCCGTACGACGCGGTGCGCGCCGCGACGCGCGCGATCGAAGAGTGGAACGCGACGGAGACGAACATCGCCTACACGTTGTCGGACGAGACGGTGGCGGCGACGGCGGGGCTGATGGAGCCGGACGGCATCGACGGCATTCTCTTCGGCGATCCGCACGACGAGATTCCGGTCAACGTCGCGGCGAGCGGCGGCGCGTGGGGCGACATCGACTACACGTTCGACGGTGAGGCGTTCGTCCGCATCGTCGAAGCGGACGTGGTGTTCAATCATCCGTTCACCGCCTCGGAGAGCTGCTTCACGACCGTCATGACGCACGAGCTCGGTCACACGCTCGGCATCCGTCACGCGAATCGCTCCGGAGGCGAGCGGACCTGTCCGCCGACGAGCGACTGCACGACCGACGCGATCATGCGCGCCGAGGTCAGTTGCGGACTCGACGGTCATCTCCGGCCATGGGATCACCGCGCCGCGATTGCGGTGTACGGAGCGGGACCGGAGCCGCCGTGCACGCGCGCCGACATCGCCAGCCACAGCGAAAGCGCGACAATTCCGCGCGGAATGGCCCATACGCTGACCGTCACCGCCACCGGAACGGCACCGATCGTCTATCAGTGGTTCATCGGCGAGCGCGGCGACCGGACCCGGCCGGTCGAATCGGGCCAAACGGTGACGGTGCGGCCGGAGCGCTCGACGCGCTACTGGGCGCTGGCCACGAACGCGTGCGGAGAAGACACGAGCGCGGCGGTGACGATCACGATCCTGCACAACGGAAAGCGGCGCTCGGTCGGCCGCCGCTAGCCGCGCGCGTAGCCCGCTTCTTGCACTTTTCGCACGGTGAAAGGAGGAGTTTCCGATGTGGAGACCCCGTGACCGTGAACGCTTCATCGGCGGCTACGATCCAGAGCACGAAATGCCGGATCCCAACCGCGGATCGGGCGAGCGCTGGCAGTCCGACGTCTACCGACACAACTCCCGCGATTCGCGTTACGCGTATCGCATGAACCCCGACCGTTTCGAGCGCCAGTACGAAGGGCCGCGCGAGCCGTACGACCGCTGGAGCGGCGACGCGCGCGAGATGCATCGCCAGTACAGCCGCGATGATTACAACCGCCCGAACGACGTCGGCGGCAATTACGACTACGACCGCGATTACGGCGATCGCGGCTACCACGCCGACCGCAATTACGGCGACTTTGGCGCGAGCCATTACGACCGCGGCTATCACGGCGGAGGCGGTTACCGCGACAGTCAGAACGGACCGCGCGGCGGCGGTTACTACGGCGGCTACAACGGCGGCGGCTATGGCGGTCACGATCGCGGTTGGGATCGCGGCCCGTTCGGCGGCGGTTCCGATCGCGGCTGGGACCGCAACGGCCCCGATCGCAGCGGCCTCGACCGCGATCGCGGTCGCAGCCCGAGCGGACCGCATTACGACCGCTTCGGCGCGGATCGCGGCATGGATCACGATCGCTACACGACGGACCGCTATCGCGGCTCGGAGCATCCCGATCGCGACGATTCCTGGAACGACTGGCGCCGGCGCCGCTAGGCGCACGCACTTCACCACGAGGTCGGGGGACGACGGGGGGCCTCCGGCGGCCGGGCCGCGGGCCCGGACCCGCTGGTTGGCCTAGCCTCCGCGACACAGCGTCGTATCTCGCGACAGACCGTCGCGGAGGCTAGGCCAACGAACGGG
>DASVRB010000154.1:0-11869 GCA_036388835.1 Thermoanaerobaculia bacterium
CACTTCGGGCAGGTGGCGAGGAGGTCGAGCGCGTTCGTCTCGCCGCAGTGCGGACAGTCGGTGTAGCCCTTCCGCATGAGCGCGGCGCCTCGGCCGAACTGGATGGCTTTGCGTGCGAACACGACGAAATAGACGGGGCTCGCGAGAACATAGAGGAGGGCGAGCCCCAGCCAGCCGAGCGTCTTGTTCACGATTTCCCTCCCTGACCGCCAGAATTGCCCCTGGCGCGGTTCAGGAGTTCGAAGAGGTCGGAGATACTGCGCGGAGCGGTGGGGCCGTTCTGCGGGGCGTTTATTAACGCAGGCGCGGCGGCCGTGGTCCCGCCGTAGCTGGCGAAGAGGTCACGCTCCCATGCGGCGATCCGCGCTTCGGCATCCTTCACGCGGACCATCGAGCGGCGGGCGATCTCGCGCTCGAAGGTCTCGACCAGCAGGTCGCGCGGGTAGCGTGCGGTTGGGTCGTCGAGGTCGCGCGTCCGGAACCGAATCGCGGGGAGTCCCTTCTTCACGAGCACCGCCTGCTGCGTCGGGAGCTTCGCCATCGCTCGGACGAACGCCTGTCGCTGTTCGGCTTCGCTTTTGTCGCTTGCCCGCGGGACGTGCGGGAAGAGCCACAGCGCTTCTTCCTTGCCGCACTCGAACGACAGCAGCCACTTCGAGTTGAGGACAAGCGCGGTGCAGGTCTCGCGTGGGATCGCGTTCGCCGGGTCTTGCGCGACGCAGACGATGGAGAGCCCCTTCCAGCGGAGCGTTCTCGAGGCTTCGAGGAGGAAATCGGCGACGGCGGGCTGCTTCACGATGACGCCGACCTCCTCGACGAGCACCATCTCCGGCACGATCTCCGTCCGCACGTTCGCGTCGTTGAGAACATCGATCAGGCGATTGATCGCCATCGCCTTGGCAAGTGCCGGAGCCCGCTGCGGCGTCGGCCCGAAGTTGCCGAGGAAGTCGGTGGCGCGCAGATCGGAGGGCGCGAGCGCCTGCACCATCGCGGGCGACAATCCGAAGCTGATGCGCGCGGGTGCGGACGACAGGAGGATGTCGAACTGCCGGACGATGGCCGTGCGCGTCTGCGTCGGCAGCGTCGTCTCAATGTGCTCGATCGAGTCGCGCAACCGCGCGTCACTGATTTTCGGCAAGATCAGCCGCGCGCGGACCTCGGCGTCGAGGAAGAACGCGCGGACGAATTTCACGGTGATGCCGGACTGCATGTTGAGGGCAGCCGAGTACAGGAGGAAGACGCCGTACTCCATCAGGTCGGAGTAGTCGTGCCCACTCATGTGCCGTGTCGCCGCGGCGCGCAGACCGGCGAGTAGCGACGGCGACATGCCGGGCGGTACGGCAAAGAGGTTGAAGGGCGTGATTGCTTCCGCGGTCACATCGAATACGCGAAAACGGGCCGCGAACGCGTCGCGCTCAGCGTCGGGAAGGTCAAGGTACTGCGCCGCGGCGTGAAGCGACTTGAGGAGGTACGTCTCGCCCTTCGGGTCGATGAGCTGCAAGCGGCGCGTACCGCCGGCCGACCAGCCATTCGTGATGATGACGAGGCCGTAGCTCTTCCCCGCACCCGAGGAGCCCCACACCATTCCGTGCCTGCCGACTTCACGGGCGCCAAGGCGCAGCTCTTCACCGTCAACGAGGGTGCCGAGGAGGAAGCTCTCATCGCCGTCGAGCTCCCGGAGTGCCGCCAGCACGTCGTCGCCGGATGCGCCGTTCATCGCCTCGGCCATCGCGGCGGTGTTTTTCCGCGCGCGTGCGTAGGACTCCTTGCGGCTGCCGAAGAACCAATCTGAGGCGGCGGCCATCGATCAGTCCTCGTCCTCGTCCACCTCATCGCCCGCGAACGAAAATGGTCCGCGCGAAGGCCTCGCGTTGATGTGGAACGGGCGCTTCCCGCCGCCGCGGTTGAAGAACGTCTCCCACGAATCGCGCGGTTTCGACTTCGCCCGGAAGCGGCTCCGGAGCTTCAGGACGCCGTACGCGATGAGTACGGCGAGAACGACGGCGGCAACGCAGCCGAGCCCTGAGAGGAAGTCCTGCGCGGGTGATGCGGCAGCGCCGGTCGCCGATGCAGAGGTGGCGTCCGCGCCGGCTCGCGCGTAGAAGAGGCCGACGACGAGCGACGGCAGGAAAGCGAGGATGAAGCAGACGCCCGCCCAGCGGCGCAGGGCCGCGCCGGACTGAGTTTTCGAGAGCGGTAGGCTCAGGACGAAGAGCGCGCACGCCGCCGCGATGAGGAATCGAATGAGTTCTGCGAACACGAAGGTCTCCTGACGGAACGGGCGGGCCTCGCGGCCCGCCCGTTCATGTGATCGGTGATGCGTTCCTACTCCGCGTTGTGCGGGCCGTCGTTGTTCTTGTTGAGATACGGGAAGTGGAGGCGCAGGAGCTCCGCGACTTCGTTGTCGAACGGTCCCGCCTCGACGTAGGTGTAGTGCGCGTTGTGCTTGCGCCAGTGATGCACGTACGGGATGAAGAGCTGTTCGAGCTTCTTCAGGCGGCGGCGCACGAGGCGGTGATTCGCTTCGAGCTGATTCATGAGCGCGGAGCGCTTCGTCGCGAAGTAGCAGTACGTCTTGCTTGCGTGCGCGAGTCTGCCGCCGAACAGCACAAGCACGTGCGCCGCGAACGAGATGATGGCGAGCACAATGAGCATGAGGAACGGCACGGAGTCGTCGGCGACGACTTGCACCGAGGCGGCGGTCACGACGGCGGTGAGCGGCATCACGAGCGCGACGAGCACGCCGAGCGCGATCCAGAGGTAGTAGGCGGTGCGATTACCAGCCATAGCTCGGAACCTCCTCCTGCTCGCGCGCGTCGCGCGCTTCGATGATCTTCAGCGAGATCAGCACCTCGATCTCGAGGAAAAAGAGCGGGATGCCGTATTTCGCGAGAAGCACGAGCATCCAGTTGCCCGTGAGGAGACTTGCGACGTACTCCGCGGTCGCGCCGAAGAGCAGCACGTCGATGCCGTAGACGCAGCCGAGGCCGAAGAGGAACACGCCGTACTTCATGACGTCGCTGCTGTGAACCTTGAGGAGATCGGGGTTGCGCTCCTCGAGCCGGTTGATGGCGGTCGAGGTTGCGACCACCTTCCCCTCGGCATCGAGCACATCGTGACCCTTCCAGTTGATCTTCTTCGAGGTGGCGATGAGCGCCTGACGGCTCGCCTCCTCGTGGGCGGTCGAGCCGCCGCCAGTGATGGTGGATGAAGCGGTGTTAGCGGGCATTGGGTTCTCCGTTGAAGGTGATGTAGCGGACTGCGGCTGCGGTGGACTCGAAGCGGAGCGGGCGCGGGGTGAGCTTGTCGAGGATGCCGAGGGCGCCGATGCCGTTCACCAGGACGACCTGCGCGTTCGAGCGCAGCACCGGCGTCGCGGCAGCGGTCGTGTTGTGATAGCCGTCCGTGATGACGACGATGGCCGTTTGCGTCGGACGCCGAAACGGCGACGGCTCGGCCATCATGAGATCGCCCCGTGCGATCGCGCCGAGGACATCCGTGCGGGGCGCGGTCGGCGGGGCGGTGAGGAGCGGCGTGATCGCGGCGATGAAGGCGTTGATGCGCGCGTTCGCCTCCGCTTCCCACGCGCGCCGCTTCGCCTCGAACTTGCGCCGCTCGACCTCTTCGCGCTTCCGCGCGTTCGCGTTCGCGAAGACGTTGCTCGTCGGCGCGGCCGGGAACGTCGGCGGTTCGGGCGGCTCGGGAACATAGCAGCGGATGAGCGGCATGTCCGAGTCGTCCGTGATGCGGCCGAAGCCGATCTCGCCGCCGCTCGCGCGCAGGCGGTCGAAGAGCGGCGTGAGGTCGTCGATCGACGCGCTGATGCGCGCCGTGTCGCGCGACGCCGTGCCGTCCAGAAGCGCCGCGGCACGGAGCGGCGCGGGCGCAGCAACCGTCTGCACGACAGCGGCGGGTTTCGGCGGCGCCGCATGCTGCTGCGGCGTGACCGTCCCGATGGTGATGGCCGCGGCGAGCGCCGCGGCCGTGATTCCGATGAGTTTCATTGAGCCTCCTTTGGTTATCGCTGGCCGCTACGCGCGTCAGCGAGTGATGGAGGCATCGTGAAGGTGGGATTCGTGTCGGCCGCTGAAGCCGTCGAAATGACCGGCAGCAGCGGATCAGAATCTAGGGCACGGGTGATCTCGCGCATGGCTTCCGTTGACGGACGCGCGTAGCGCTCGGCCATGCGCGTGGTCGTGTGGCCGAGGGCTTTGGCGATCTTCTGCAGGCTGATGTTCTGGTCGGCCAGGCGGCAGCCGAAGGTGTGCCGGAGATCGTGCGGCCGGAAGCGGCGCGTGATCCCGGCGAGCTCCTTCGCGAGGCGGAAGGCGCGCCGCAGGCGCTCGGGCGTGTATTGGCGGCCATCTTCGTCCACGAACACGCACACGCTCGCGACGGCAGGTCGCGTGCGGCAGATACGCAGCGCTTCGCGGCAGGCGGACGAGATCGGGATCTCGGCCTCGTGCTGTGTCTTCTGCATCAGCACGCGAATGAAGCCCGCGGTCAAGTCGATCGATGACCATCGCAGGTTACGAAGGTCTGACCACATACGAAGGCCGGTCTCGGTCGCGACGATGAAGAACTCGCGCAGCTCGCGGAAGCGTTCAAAGTAGGCGAGCGCTGCGTCGCTGTCGCCGCGCATCCCGCCGCCGAAGCGGCGGGAGAGCCCAAAGTGTTGACTCGACTTGACGGGTCCGAGTTGACGGTTTTCGTCGAGGTAACGCAGAAACGCCGCCTCATCCGTGAAGGCGGCGAAGAACCGCGCACGCTCGTCCGGCTTCAGCTCCAGCCGGAGCGGCACCTCTTTCTCCTTCGGAATGCGCTTCCGGATCGGGTACTCGGCGATGACCTCGCGCTCGTACGCCTGCCGGAGCAGCATCTTCAGGACGCGGACTGCGTCATTGATGTAGTGCGCCGAGCAATTGCGCGAGCGCATGTCGGCCATGAAGTCGATCACGCGGATCGAGGTGATCGTCGTCAGCTCGTCATCACCGAAGTAGCGCAGGAGGTGATTCTTCATGATCACCTCCTGCGCCTTCTTCGTGGCCGGTGCGTGACTCGCGCAGATGAGATGGTAGTACCGCTTGACGAACTGCCGGAGCGTGAGCGGGCCTTCGACCGCACGACCGCTTTCAAGATCGTCGCGGAACTCCTTCCACGCGGAGAGCGCCTGCGCGCGCGTCACGTTCTCGACGGTCTTCCGGCGGCGAATCTTGCCGCCGGTTCCGATCACGTAGCCGTCGAACGTCGCGCGCTTGCGCCGGGCGTCGTAGCTGAAGCCGGGGAGCTGCTTCATGGCCGCACCTCCCCGGTCACACGCGCGTCGGCGTCTTCGCGGCGCGCTCGGCGAGGAACTTCTCGACTTCGCTGAGGGGATAGGTCACATGCGTGGGTGAGACCTGAATCCAGCCTTGCGGTCCTTTGCCAAGGCAGCGCCACTGCGCGAGCGTGGCCGTCTTGATGCCGATGAGCCGTGCGACGTGAGGGGCAGAAATGCGATCTTCCATCGTGGATCTCCTTTGCGGAAACCACGGTGAAGGACGAGATACGGGCATCGGCTGAAGGCGTCGAAAAGACGCGAAGAACGGCGGGAAATAGACACCCGATAGACACTTTCATAGACACCCCGGAGTTTCGGAGTCGCCTGATCGCGTCTAAGTGCCTGATTCCATTGGAGCGGGCGACGGGATTCGAACCCGCGACCAAGAGCTTGGGAAGCTCCTACTCTACCAACTGAGCTACGCCCGCTTGAGTGGGAACCATCTGTGGTTGCGCGACTTGGGGGTCACGCGTGATGGGACGCGCATTCTAACACGCTGCGCGGGGGTGGATGGACGGCCATGGGTCGGGCATTTCCCTGAGGGACAGGCGTGGCATGGGTCGGCGATTCTGGTGCCTATGCCCCGCCCACATGCTGTCCGCGACTCCGTTCTCATCATCGATCCCGACGAGTCGATCCGGCAGTTGATTGCGGTGCTTCTTCAGCGGGCGGGATTTTGGACGGAGTGTGCGGCCCCGACGGACGTCACGTCGACGCTGCTCGACCGGCAGTTCGACGTGATCGTGCGCGATCTGAACCTCGAGCTTCGCACCGCCGCGCTGGCACTGCAGGCGCTCGAGGAGACTGCGCCCGGACTCCTTCAGCAGACGGTGATCCTGACCACAGGACGCGCGTCCCTGCTGCAGCAACGCACGTCCGCGCGGCCATTCGCGATCATTCGGAAGCCATTCGACGTCAACGAGCTCGTCGACACGGTTCGCCAGTGCCGCGATCGCAGTCGCCGTGCGCGGGAGGAGCGTGGCAGCGCGCCTTCCTCGGCGGACGAGGAGCTCGCCGGCGACATCGACCTCGGTCGACTGCAGCGGTTCATCGGCACGATGCCGGAGCTTCGTGCGCTCCTCATCGATCAGACGGCGTCGGCGTCGGAACTGCTGCTGCGCAACGAGCTTCGTCGCACCTCGCTCGAGCTCTCGCAAGTGCTCGCGGAGGCGGCGACCGGCGAGCGCGATCGGACGCGCGCGGCTGCCCTGCGCGGCGCAGGACGTGCGGCCGCGGACCTGGCCGGCACCGCCCCCGCTGCACGTCTGTACGCTTCGCAGCGCGAGCACTGAGCGCGAGCAGCGGCTACGGCCGGCGCTCGAGCCAGCCCTGGCTCAGCGCGTAACGAACGAGGTCGGCCCGGCTCGTGAGCCCGAGCTTCTGCATCCCGTTCATCTTGTGCGTCTCGATGGTCTTGACGGTGATGCCGAGGGTCGAGGCGATCTCCTTGTTCGTATGGCCCCACGCCACCATCGTCAGGACCTCACGCTCGCGCGGCGTCAGCTCGTCGCCGCTGGCGCGGCCGACCGCTGCCGCTTCGAACATCCTGCCGGCGACGGCGGGATCGAGGAACGTCCCGCCGCCGAGGACCGTGCGGATCGCCGAAACGAGCACGTCGCCCGCCGTCTGTTTCAGCACGTAACCGTTCGCGCCGTTCTGCAGCATCTGCTGCACGTACGCCCTCTCACCGTGGCGCGTCAGTGCGACGATCTTGGTCTCCGGCAGGGCGGCGCGCACTTCCGCTGCGACGACCGGGCCGGTGGCGTCGGGAAGCGAGACGTCGAGCACCACCACATCCGCGCCGCCTGCGCGCTGGATGGCCGTCGGGACGCCGCGGCCGCGCTCCGCCTCCCCCACCACCTCCATGTCGTGCTGAGCATCGATCAGCAGACGCAGTCCGTGACGGAGCACGCCGTGATCGTCGACGAGAAAGACGCGGCACTTCGTCACGCGCCGCGCTCCCGTGCGGTCAGCGGCACCTGCACGAAGATCGTCGCTCCCCGTTCGGCCTCCGATTCGATGTCGAACGTTCCGCCGACGAGCGCCAGCCGCTCGCGCATGCCGAGGAGGCCGAAGCGGCCGCGCGCCGGCGGTCCGCCGGCGGTGCCGACTGCATCGAAACCACGGCCGTCATCCTCGATGATCATGCGCAGCGCGCTGCGGTCGCGCTCGAGAATGATGCTCACCGTGCTGGCCGCGGCGTGCTTCCAGACGTTGGTGAGCGATTCCTGCAGCACGCGGTACAGCGCGCTCTCGATGTCCTCGGCGAAGCGGTCGTCGGCATCGACGCCGAGATGCAGCGCCACGCGAATGCCGCTGGCGCCGGAGAACTCGTCGCCGAGGGTGGAGATCGCGCCGTGCAGGCCGAGCTGGTCGAGCGCCGGCGGACGGAGCTCCAGCGTCATCCGATCGATGCTCTGGTCGATGCGGGTAATGATCGCCTTGAGGTCGTCGACGCCGACGTTGCGGAACGACTCGAGCCGCACGCGCAAGGCGGTGATGTGCTGTCCCATCTCGTCGTGCAGCTCGCGCGCGATCCGCTGCCGCTCCTCTTCCGTCACGTTGACGAGACGTTCAAGAAGCTGCTGGCGGTTGACGCTCAGCTCGAGCAACGCCTGCGTCCGTTCCTGGACGCGCGCCTCGAGCTCCTCCCGTGCAATGCGCTGCTCGTGAACGTCCGTGGCCGCGGCGTAGTAGCGGACGACGCGGCCGGCATCGTCGCGAAACGGCACCGCGTTCACGAGGAACCAGCGGTAGTCGCCCGATGCACCGCGGATGCGGTATTCGTGCTGCATCGCACGTCCTTCCGCCACCGCGCGGCGGTACGATTCCGCCGCTTCGGCGCGCTCGTCGGAGTGAATCGGATCGGTCCACTCGGGCGGCGGGATTGCGTCGAGCGTCTGACCGGTATACGCGAGCCAGCGTTCGTTGTACCAGACGGTCTCGCCGGTCGCAGCAGTCATCCACAGCAGATCGGGAACGAGGTTCGCGATCGCGTGCAGGCGCTCCTCCGACTCGCGCAGCGCCGCCACCGCTCGTGCGCTCTCGGTCGCATCCCACGTCCGCTCCGCGGTCTCGCGGAGCAGCCGGACCTCGATGTCGGTCCACGCGCGCGGGGCAACGCTGTGCAATGCGAAAGAGGCGACCCACTGATGGCCGCCTTTGACGAGTTGCGCGCTCGCGACGGCCGAGACACCCGCGGCGTGGTAGACACGCCGCTCGTGACTTGCGAGGCGTTCGTCTGCCGCGACGTCGTCGATCAGAAGCGTCTCGCCGCGTTTGTGAACGTCGCGGAACCCGCCGAAGTCGCTGAACCTCATTCGCTCCGGCAGCGGCGCGACGCCGCGGACATACTCCGCGCGCAGGGCCACGTCGTCGCGTTCGACTTCGAAGTACACCGCGCGCTCGACGCGCAGGTGTTCGGCGATGAGACGGGCGGCGGTCTGCTGAATTTGCTCCGGATCTTCGAGTGGCGCGAGCTCGTTGACGAGACGGAGGCGGAACGCGTCCGCTTCCGACAGCTTCCGCAACTGCTCTTCGGCACGACGGCGGTCGGTGATGTCCTCGAACAGAATGCCGACGCGGCGCAGTTGCGGCTCGCCGACGCGGTACGCATTCACTTCGAGCCAGCGGCCGGGCTGTGTCGACTCGCTCTCGAATCGCGCCGGCTCACCGGTCAGTGCGACCCGGCCGTAGGTCTCGAGCGAGTAGTGCTCGTGTTCCGGCGCGACGTCGCGCATGCGGCGGCCTACGACGTTGGACAAACCGGTCTGCTGCTCGAAGGCGGGGTTGACCTCGAGGAACTGGTAGTCGACGGCTTCCGCGCCGTCGAAGAGCACTTCGATGGTGCAGAAACCCTGATCGATCGATTCGAACAGCGTCCGGTATCTCGCTTCCGACTCGCGCAGCGCGATCTCCGCGCGGTGCCGTTCGGTGATTTCGAGAAAGGTCAGGACGACGCCGTCGATCCGGTCTTCCGAGGTGCGGTACGGGACGAGCCGCATCAGGTACCACGCGCCGTCGCGCGTCGCGACCTCGCGCTCGACCGGCTGCAACCGTTCGATCACCCGGTCGATACCGGCCGCGAGGTCGTCGAGGGTCAGCTTGTGGGTGATGTCGAGCAGAGGCCGTCCGACGTCGCCCGGAATGAGGTTGAAGATGTCGCGAGCGCGTGGCGTGAACAGCTTCACGCGCAGCGCGCGGTCGATGAAGATCGTGCCGATGTCGGTCGAGCTGATGAGATTGCGGAGGTCATCGCCGGCGTGGGTGACCTCTTCGATTTTGACCTTCAGCTCCTGGTTGACGGTCTGCAGCTCCTCATTGACCGACTGCAGCTCCTCCTGACTCGTTTCAAGCTCCTCGGCGGTAGAACGGAGCTCCTCGTTCATCGCCTGGAGCTCTTCGTTGGCCGCCTTCGCCTCCTCCACCTGGACCTCGTACAGCTCGATCGTGCCGCGCATCTGCGCCTTGATGCGCAACAGCTCCTCATCGAGGTGGCGTGCCGCCGGCTCGACCGCGGCGGACTCGTGCACCGGCTCCTGCGGGGTGCGGGAAGGCTCGAAGAGAATGAGGAAAAACCCGCGCGCCGGGTCGTCATCGCTGAGGACCGGGCGGACGACGAGGTCGATCCTCTCGCTCACTTCGTTCGAAAGGTGCACCTCCAGCGCATGCGCCGCGACGGCCGTCCGCTTCTGCGCCGCCTGAAATAGAGCGGCACGGACGTCGGTCCGCAGTTCCTGCCGGATCACGTGCAGGAGGTTCGTCGACGCCTCGCCGCCCGAAAACTGCAGGTAGCGTCCGGCACGCTCGGTCAGATGGACGATGTCGTACTGATCGTCGACCACGAGCGAAGGAGGCGCGTACTGCTCGAGCAGTCGGTGGTGAAGATCGAGAGGAGCGAGCCGCTCGCGCGGCCGTGCTTCCGTCGGCCGCACGCTCTCGAGGACCGGCCTGGCGTCAGCGACCGCCGCATGCGGCAACGGCGGCCGGACGTTGATGACGCGATCGACGGCGCGGGCGCGATAGACGTGCGCCTCCTTGTCTTCGACCGAGAACAGATTGGCCGAGCCATCGACCGATTCGGCCGTGCCGAGAAGGAGAAAGCCGCCCGGGGCGAGCGCGAAATGGAGCGTCTCCATCGCCCGCTGCTGCGCGGCACGATCGAGATAGATCATCAGATTGCGGCAGGAGACGAGGTCGAGATGCGAGAACGGCGGATCCTTGAGGAGGTTGTGGTGCGCGAAGAGCACCATCTCGCGAATTTCCCAGCCGACGCGATATCCGTCCTGCTCCTTGAGGAAGAATCGGCGCAGACGCTCGGGAGAAACGTCCGCTGCGTCGGCGGAGCTGTACCAGCCGTTCCGCGCGCGGGCGATCGCGCGCTCGTCGAGGTCGGTGGCAAAGATCTGCACGCCCGGCACTGCGCGCTCGGCGAGCAGCATCGCGATCGAGTAAGCCTCCTCTCCCGTCGCGCAGCCGGGGACCCAGACGCGCAGATGCTCGTCGGCGCGCTTGGGGGCGATGAGCCTCGGAATCAGCTCGCGCTCGACCTTCTCCCACACCTCGCGATCGCGAAAGAAGTTCGTGACGCTGATCAGCAGCTCGCGCAGCAGCGCGTGCGCCTCGTCGTTGTGGTCGCGCAGAAAGGCGGCGTACAGGGGCAGGCGCTGAATGTCGCGTACCGCCATCCGCCGCTCGATGCGGCGCAGCACGGTCGCACGCTTGTAATTCGAAAAATCCTGGCCGGTCCGCTGGCGCAGCAGCGTGAACACGTCCACCAGCGCCTGTTCGTCATCGTCCGCGCTCGCATCGCTATCAGCGGCGATGTGCACGGTGCGCAACTGCTCGCGGTATTCGGCAATCCGCCGCGGCATCTCCGCCGCCGGAATGACAAAGTCGACGAGCCCTGTGGCGATGCAGCTCCGCGGCATCTCTCCAAACGACGCCTCGGCGGGATCCTGGACCAGAACCAGGCCGTTGTACTCCTTCACACGCTGCAGCCCCATCGACCCGTCCGAGCCGCTGCCCGACATCACCACACAAACGGCGCGGGAGTCGTGGTTGTCCGCAAGGGTCCGGAAAAAGATGTCGACCGGCGCGCGACGCTCCTCGAACGACGTGACGTCCGACAGCACGAGATGTCCGTCATTCAGGGCCAGACTTTTGTTCGGCGGGATGACGTAGACGTGATCGGGCTCGACGCGCATCGGCGCCTGCACCTGCACCACCGGAACTTTTGCCACCGACTGCAACACCTCGGCGAGACGGCTCTCGTGCTCGGGTGAGAGATGCAGGATGACGACGTACGCCATCCCGCTGTCCGCCGGCACATTCCGAAAGAACTCACGAAATGAGGTGATCGCCCCGGCAGAGCCGCCAAGCCCCACCACAAGAAAATTCTTCCGCGCCGACTCCGCAGCAGCCGGTGCCGGGTTGCCGGGATCGTTCGTGTCGGTCATTGAGGGCATGGTAGCAATGTGGGGGGGCCTCGTGCCTCGGAGGGGTTCCTCGGTGCCTCGGTTCCTCGGTTCCTCGGTTCGTGGAGTTTGC
>DASVRB010000155.1:0-9450 GCA_036388835.1 Thermoanaerobaculia bacterium
CTCTTCCTCATCACGAAAACCGACCTCGGCAACGAGCTCTGGACCGAGATGCGCGGCAAGTTCAAACGATGGATTCTCCGTCCCGATCGTCACGGCGGCGAGCACCTCATCGCCATGCCGGCCGGCGATTTCGCGATCGATCCCGCCTACTACCGGGCCGAGGTGCCGCGGGAGTGGAAAGGACGCGTCGAGATTGCCGACAGCGGCGCGTACGAGATCGTCGAAGGGAGCTATCAGGCCAACCGCTTCGACCTCTGGTTCAGCGGGAGCGTGATGAACGGCGCCTGGACGCTCGAGAAAATCGAGGAGGGCAGCGCGCACCGCTCCTGGCGGCTCTCACGAAGCTGAGAGGCGATGGCCGGTGGTGCGGAGGATCGAGCGCACGTCCACCGCACCGCCACGCAGGCACTCGACGACCAGCGTCCGCAACTCCTCGGAGGCAACCGGCTTGTAGAGGACGGCGGTGACGAGGTCCTGATCGGCGTGACTGATCTGCTGGTCGCTGAAGCCGGTCACGATGAACAGCCGTTTCGGCCGGATGTCGTAACGGCTGCGCAGAAAATCGAGCACTTCCCAGCCGCTGAGGCGCGGCATGTTGAGGTCCATCAGGGCGAGGTCGTACTTGCGCGACTTCATCGCGGCGATCGCGTCGCGGCCGCTCGCCACGACGTCCGCTTCCACGCCGATGCGGCCGGCCACCTGCACGTAAAAATCGCGAACGGGCGCGTCGTCGTCGGCCACCAGGATGCGGCGCCCCGGAAAGTTGTCGCGCACGTTCATCAGGTCGAGCGCGCTCGCGAGCGCCCGCGGCGAGGCGAACCGCTGCTCCGGATCGCGCGCCAGACAGCGCTCGATGACCGACGCGAGCGGCCCCGGCACGTGCGGAGGGATGGGAAGCGGCGCATCCATGCATGCCGCCAGCATGATTTCGGCAGGGGTGTCTCCGCGGAACGGCGGACGTCCCGCCACCGCGTGATAGAGGATCGCGCCGAGGGAGAAGACGTCCGACGTCAGTGTGGCCGGCTTCCCGAGAATCCGCTCCGGCGGTGCGTACTGGCCGTAGCGCGTCCGCTCGCTGCTCCCCGCCGGCTCGATCCGCACCCGCGCTCCGTCGACCAGAATCGCACTCGGCCAGAGCTCGCCATGAATCGACGCGAGCCCGTTCGCCGCCTCCCGAACGATGCGCACCGCCTCATCGATCGAGAGCGAACCTCCAGCCATCAGGATCGAAAGCGGCTCTTCCACTGGCGGGAGAAAGTGCAAGGGGGGAGCCCGGGCGCTCGCTTCGCTCGCGGTTAGGCGTCGTTGGGCCTGGTGTCGGCTGTCTGCGGTGTTTTGCCTGGGCCGCATTTCCCGCGAGCGTGTTCACGCCGGGATCAGATGTCCGCGCGTGCCCTCGTGCTGAACGCGATCAGGCTACACACCGCAGACACCTGACACCCGACACCAGCGGCGCAGCCGCAAACAACTACGCCAGCCACGAACACCTACTGCAATCCCAACGTCCTCACCACCCACGCATAGTCATGCGCGTCCTCGCGCAGTTTGTCGTAGCGGCCGGAGGCGCCGCCGTGGCCGGCGCCCATGTTTACGCGCAGCAGGAGCTCGTTGTCGTCCGTTTTCATCGCGCGGAGGCGGGCTACCCATTTCGCCGCTTCCCAGTAGCCGACCTGGCTGTCGTTCAGCGAGGCGCGGACGAGCATGGCGGGATAGGCCTTCTTCTGCACGTTCGAGTAGGGGTCGTAGCTCTTCATGTAAAAGTACGCCTCCTTCTCGTTCGGATTGCCCCACTCGATGTACTCCTGCGTGGTGAGCGGGATGGTGGCGTCGAGCATGGTGTTGATCACGTCGACGAACGGCACGTACGCCAGCACCGCCTTGAAGAGCTCGGGGCGCAGGTTCACCACCGTCCCCATGAGCAGACCGCCTGCGCTGCCGCCCTGAATCGCGAGCTGCTCGCTCGACGTGTAGCCGTCTTTGATCAGCGCCTCCGCGACGTCGATGAAGTCGGTGAAGGTGTTCATCTTCGACATCATCCGTCCCTGCTCGTGCCACTCCTTCCCCATCTCCCCGCCGCCGCGGATGTGCGCGATGGCGTAGATCATCCCGCGGTCGATCAGCGAGAAGCGGTTGGAGTTGAAGCCGTCCTGCTGCGAGGAGCCGTACGAGCCGTACGCGTACAGCAGCATCGGATTCGTCTTCTTCCGGTCGAGATCCTTCCGATAGACCATCGCCACCGGCACCTTCGCGCCGTCGCGCGCGGTGACGAAGAAGCGCTCCACTTTGTATTTCGCCGGATCGTAGCCGCCGAGGACTTCCGTCTTCTTCAGCAGCACCTGCTTGCGCGTGTCGAGGTCGTATTCGAACAGCGACGACGGCGTGATGAAGGATTGATAGGTGTAGCGGAACGTCTCCGCGCCGAACTCCGCATTCGCCGCCGGCAGCAGCGCGTACGCCGATTCCGGGAAGCTGATGCGGTGCGACTTCGGCTTCGCGGTGCGGAGGTCGTAGATCTCGAGCTGGCTGAGGCCCCCCTCGCGCAGACGGACGACCATGTGATTCCTGAAGAGGTCGACCGTCTCGATGCGCACCGGCTTGCGGTACGGCACGAGCTCTTTCCAGTTCGACTGCGAGTAGTTCGTCACCGGTGCGGTGACGATGCGGTAGTTGATGCCGGCGTCGTTGGTGAGGATGTAGAAGCGGTCGCCGCGGTGGTCGGGGTAGTACTTGTGATCGGTCTTGCGCGGCAGCATCACCACCGGCGCGGCGTTTGGTTTCGAGGCGTCGATCAACCGCGCTTCATTGGTGGTCTTGCTGTCCGACACGGCGAAGATCCAGTCGCCGCTGCGCGAGCGCTCGACGCCGACGTCGTACATCTCGTCTTTTTCTTCGAAGAGCAGCGTGTGCGCATCGCTGCCGAGTGCGTGACGGAAGACGCGGTCGCTGCGCTTGGCGTCGTTCTCAGTGCTGTAGAAGAGGGTCTTATTGTCCTTCGCCCACTCCACACTCGTGACGCGCTCCGCGATCAGGTCGGTCACTTTCCCGCTGCGCAGGTCTTTCACGAAGAGCTTGTACTGGCGATAGCCGGTGTCGTCGATCGTGTACGCGAGGAGGTTCGCGTCGTCCGAGATCTCGAACGCGGCCACCGACATGTACTTTTTCCCGGCCGCCAGCGCATTGACGTCGAGGAGGATCTCCTCCGCTCCATCCTTCCCCTTCTTGCGCGCATGGATCGGGTACTGCTGCCCCTCGATGGTGCGCGTGTAATAGAGGTAGTTTTTCTTGCGATACGGCACCTGGACGTCGGTCTGCCTGATCCGCCCGAGCATCTCGTCATACAACTTCTTCTGCAGCCCCTCGGTCGATTTCATCGCCGCGTCGGCATACGCGTTCTCGGCCTCGAGATAGGCGATGGTCTCGGGATTCTTCTTGTCGCGCAGCCACCCGTATTCATCGACGCGCGTGTCGCCGTGAAGGGTGAAGGTCTGAGGGAGTTTCTTCGCGACGGGAGGTTTCGGCGCGTCGGCTGCGGATGCGATGGATGCGGTCATGATCAGTATCGACAAGACGGTTTTCTTCACTGAGTTCTCCTGAGATGCGCGGATCGGGTGTCATCCTGAGCCCCGAAGAGGGCGAAGGACCTTCTCCGTTTGCACACCGGAAGGTCCTTCGCCGTCTACGCGGCTCAGGATGACACGGAAGCGAAGAACGTCAGCTCGCTCCCGCTTTCGCCCACGTTTCCTTCAACGTCGCGGTCCGATTGAACACGAGCTTCTCCTCGGTCGAATCGCGGTCGACGCAGAAATAGCCGAGGCGCTCGAACTGGTAGCGCGACATCGGGGGGGCGCCGGCGACGGAGGGCTCGAGCTTCGCGTTCGAGACCACCTCCAGCGAATCCGGATTCAGGTGCTGCATGAAGTCACCGCCTGCTTCCGGATCTTCCGCGCTGAAGAGGCGATCGTAGAGACGCACTTCGCAGTCGATGGCCCGCTCGGCCGACACCCAATGCAACGTCGCTTTCGGACGGCGGCCGTCGGGAGCGTCGCCGCCGCGCGTCGCGGGATCGTACGTCGCGCGCAATTCGATGATGTTGCCGGCGTCGTCCTTCACCACGTTCGTGCAGGTGATGAAGTAGGCAGAGCGCAGCCGCACCTCGCGTCCCGGTGCGAGGCGGAAGAACTTCTTCGGCGGCTCTTCCATGAAATCGTCACGCTCGATGTAGAGCTCGCGTGAGAACGGCACGCTGCGCGTTCCCATCGACGGATCTTCCGGATTGTTCGGCGTCTCGAACTCCTCGACCTGCCCTTCCGGATAGTTCTCGATGACCACTTTCAGCGGACGGAGCACGCCCATCACACGCGCGGCGGTTTTGTTCAGATCCTCGCGCACGCAGAACTCGAGCAGCCCGACGTCGATGACGTTCTCGCGCTTGGCGACGCCGACACGCTCCGCGAAATTGCGAATCGCCGCCGGCGTGTAGCCGCGGCGGCGCAGCGCGGCGATGGTCGGCATGCGCGGGTCGTCCCAGCCGCTGACGATGCCGTCCTGCACGAGCTTGAGTAGCTTGCGCTTCGACATCACGGTGTAATTGAGGTTGAGGCGCGCGAACTCGATCTGCCGCGGCCGCGACGGCACCGGCAGCGTCTCCACGAGCCAGTCGTACAGCGGACGATGCGCCTCGAACTCGAGCGTGCAGAGCGAGTGCGTCACATGCTCGATCGCGTCCGACGGCGGATGCGCGTAGTCGTACATCGGATAGATCGGCCACTTGCTGCCGGTGCGGTGGTGATCTTCATGACGGATGCGGTAGAGCACCGGATCGCGCATGTTCATGTTCGGCGAGGCCATGTCGATCTTCGCCCGCAGCACGTGCGCGCCGTCGGGAAATTCGCCCGCGCGCATGCGGCGGAAAAGATCGAGGTTCTCGTCGACGCTCCGATTGCGATACGGCGACTCTTTGCCCGGCTCGGTCAGCGTGCCGCGATGGGCACGCATTTCTTCCGCGTTCAGCGAGTCGACATACGCCTTCCCTTCCTGGATCAGGAACTCGGCCCATTCGTAAAGCTGGTCGAAGTAGTCGGACGCATGCAGCGGCTCGCCTTTGTCGAAGCGGTAGCCGAGCCATTCGACGTCTTCGACGATGGCGCGCGCGTATTCGGCCTCTTCTTTTTCAGGATTGGTGTCGTCGAAGCGCAGATTGCAGCGCCCGCCGTACTCGCCGGCCACGCCGAAATTGAGGGCGATCGATTTCGCGTGACCGATGTGCAGATAGCCGTTCGGCTCCGGCGGAAACCGCGTCACCACGGTCTGGTGCTTGCCGCTGCGAAGATCGTCTTCAACGATCTCGCGGATGAAATCGAGCTGCCGGGCCGGTGCTTCGGTGGTGGTCATAGGAGGGTTTATATCCCACCACCGCCGCGCCGCATTCCCGACGCCCGCGGGCTCACCGCACGGCGCGCCGCTTCGCGACCGGCGTCATGGTGGTGAGGAGCTTGCCGCGTCCGCCGGTTGCGACGGCGAAGTCGCGCTCCATCTTTGCGCGCAGCCAGTCCATCTTCGCGATCTCTTCCGCGGTCGGCTCTTTGCCCGGATCGGTGACGAGCACGAACAGCACGCGGAAGACGCGCGCACTCCGCGCCGACGTCGGATTGCGCGGCCCCTGCGCATCGACGATCTGCTGGAGCGACACCTCTTTCTTTGTCCCCGTCACCTCGATGCGATCGGTCGGAAAGTACGACTGCGGCAGCGCCGGCTCGGTCCCGGCGAGGTAGAACCAAGGCACGACTTCTTCCGGCGCCGCGAGCCCCATCAGATAGAGATCGGTCCACGAATATCCGTACTGCTGCGCGCGGGCGCGGTAGCGGTTCTCGCCGATCTGCGTGAAGTAGCCGCCGCCCATCACGGACGACTCCTCGGTGCCATACAGCGGGAACGCGGAACGGGTGTCGACGTACGCCGCCGGATGGAAGCTCTGCGGATTGAGGACGGTGCTGTTCGACCCACCCTCGGCGATCTGGACGTTGTACAGCCAGCGATGTCCGAACTCGTGCAGCATCAGCACCGAGGCCATCCGCTCGTCGGCGTTCTCGTCGAAATTGACCTGGTTCATGTGCATCAGATTCGGCGTGCGCGGGTACGCGAAGCCGCGCTCCGGCTCCGGCGGCAGAATGCCGTCCACCTGTGGATTGCCGCCGGTCGCATACGCGGTCGCGAAGTGAATCAGATCCGTGAAGAAGCTCTGGTAGATCGCCACACCGTCGACCAGATCCTCACGCAGTCCGTGCGCCGCCTGCACCTGCTCCCACACCGCGAACGGATCGAGCATCGGCAGCAGGAACGGCTCGACGATCGGCAGCGACAGCTCGGCGTCTGCAGTCACGGTAGAAAGATCGGTCGCGAGCTGACGCGGCACCGCGTCGAACGTCACACGCACGCTCGCGTTGTCGGCCGAGCGCGAGGCCGGCCAGACGAACGACGAGGCGGTGACGTTGTGGACGCTCGCGTCGCCGAGCACGCTCTGCAGCCCGAACACTTCGATCGTGTTCCCGTCGATGCGCGCGGAGATGCCGTTCGGCACCGCTTGCGCACCGTCGAACGGCAACACCCGCACATCATCCTTGCTCACCGTCACGACCGCCGCCGCTTCGTTTCCGATCACGATGCGGTAGCGGAGCGACTGCTCGGCCGCGAGCTTCGAGGCGTCGATCGCGCCGCCGAGCGTGAGCTTGACCGAGAACACCTCGCTCTCTGCGACGCGCGACACTTCGATGCGCGTCAGGTCGACCATCGGGCGCAGCACTGCGTCGGTCGCAAACGTGTTGCCGGCGGCCGCGTTCGCCGCGCCGAGGGAGCGGCGCTGCAACGCATTGCCGCCACCCGCCGTCACGACCGGCGTTCCCCACCGCATGTTGCGGAACGACTTGTACGAAAACACGATCGAGCCGTCCTGCCGCAACTCCGCCTGGACGTCGAAGCCGAACCACTGATGTGTGGTGCTGCGCCACGTGACGAGCAGCGACGACGGCGTGCGATCGACATGCACGGACACCGCTCCTTTGAGCGACTTCGTGGTCTGCATCAGCGGCGCGATGAGCGGCTGCGGCTGCAGAAGGGTCTCCAGCGTGCTGAACCCGAGGGTCTCCTCGCGGCGCGGCAGGTCGAACGTGATGCCGACGAAACGCGAGACGTACACCTTGTTGACCGAGCGGCCGAATGCCGAAAACGTGAACCCGAGGTCGACGCTCGTAAAGTCGGGAAGCGCCAGCGCCTCATTCACCGGCTCGACATACCGCAGAGCCTCGCGACTGACGCTGTAGCGGTTCCCTTCACGCGGCGTGAAGACGAGCGACTGCCCTTCGAGATCGAACGGCCGATAGTCCGGCGTCACCGCCTGATTCGCCTGCAGGTACATCGCGCCATTGACGGCGGTGGTCCGCACGACCGCGTTCGCGGAGAGGCGCGCTCGCTCCTGCGTACGCGCATGCAACGCGGCGATGCGCGCGTCGTTCTCGCGGCTCGTTCCGCAGTTCAGTTCCGCCGCTCCGACTTCCATCGCACTGAAAGCAACGACCGCAGCAAGTACCGCGCAACCGATCCGCATGTGTCCTCCGGAACCAGCAAATATACGCGCGCCGTACGCCGCGGTGCCGGCGATGTGACGAACCAGAACGGGCAGTACATGAACCCGCGCCGGGCGGTCATGTACGCTAATGGCCGCGTGATTCAGCAATACGGCGATTACGACGTCGAGTCGTTCCTCGGCAAGGGATCGATCGGCAAGGTGTATCTGGCGCGGCATCGCCGCATCGGCCGCCGCGTCGCGCTCAAGACCGTGCATCTCGAACAGAAGTTCGAGGACGACGACGATCGCGACGAGTTCTACAAACGGCTGCAGCGCGAGGCCGAGCTCTGCGCGTCGATGCAGCATCCAAACGTCGTCACGCTGTACGACGTCGGCTACGACGGCGACGTGGTCTCGTATCTCGCCACCGAATACGTCGACGGCGAATCGCTCCTGCAGCGTCTCCGCCGCACGCGCCCGCTGCCACTCGACGAGGCGCTCGCGCTCGCATCCGACATTCTCCGCGGCCTCGGCTACGCGCACTCCAAAGGCATCGTGCACCGCGACATCAAGCCGGCGAACATTCTGCTGACCACCGACGGCCACGCGAAGATCGCCGACTTCGGGGTCGCGCGTCCGCTGCACTCGAGCCTCACCGCCACCCGCTCGCTCGTCGGCACTCCGAACTACATGTCGCCCGAGCAGGTGAAGACGACGCCGGTCTCGCCGCGCTCCGATCTCTTCAGCGCCGGCGTGGTGCTGTACGAGATGCTGACCGGCGTGAAACCATTCGGTGCGCCGGAGCTGAGCGGCATCCTCTACAACGTCGTGAATCTCGTGCCGCCGCGGGTCAGCGAAGCCAATCCGTCGGTGCCGCAGGCGATCGCGCGCATCGTGGCAAAACTGCTCGAGAAACAGCCGGAGGATCGCTACCGCTCGGCTGATGAAGCGCTCGCGGAGGTCGACCTGGTGCGCGAGGCACGCGCGGCGATGATGAAGTCAGGCGAGCTCGAAACGCTCGCCATCAGCCAGGGAGACGCCACCACTCCGCTGCCGACGATCATCGAGCCGAAACCGCTCCCGCTCATCCGGAGGCGCGTCCATCCGCTGCTCTTCTGGCTTGTGACGCTGGTGCTGATCGGCGCGCTCGCGGCCGCGGTCATCGCGTTACGCCGCGGCACGGCGCAGCAGCCGGCCGCAGTGATGACGGCAGAACAGCGGCAGCAGATCGACAGCAAACGCCGCTCGCTCGAAGCCGCGCGCGCGCTGACCACCGCCGGCAAACACGAAGAGGCGATCGCCGCGTACGACGCGCACATGGCCCGCTATCCCGAAAGCGTGATCGCGAAAACGGAGCGCGATGCCGCACAGCAATTGCTCGACGCGGCGAAGAAACCGGACGCCGAGATCACCACCGTCGCAAAGAAGCCGCGGCGCGACGACAGCGCCACGACGAAGCGCGAGAGCGAGCCGGAGCCGAAGAAACTCTCGCGCTGGCAGCGGATGAAACGGTGGCTCGCCGAGGATCCGAGCAAACCGAAAAAAGACCGCGACTAGTTTTCTGGTTGCTGGTTGTTGGTTGCTGGTGCCGCCTCGTTAATCGCCAGTCTTCGCGACGAACTGACCCTTAACCAGCAACCAGCAACTAGCAACTGCGAAGCAACCAGCAAACTCACGCATCGACGGTGCGCAGCACGCGATGCCAGCGCGCACGCTCGAAATACCAGATCAGCGCAACGACGGTCGGCATCACCGAAAAGACGAGCAGCCATCGCGCGACGCCGTCAATCCCGGGAGTCCTGCCGAGCCAGATGTGCAGGTTGAGCGCGATGACCTCGAGGTCGTTCATCAGCGCACCGCCTTTGCCTTCGCGATACCACGACATGAAG
>DASVRB010000156.1:0-14607 GCA_036388835.1 Thermoanaerobaculia bacterium
GCAGCGTTTGTTTTCGCGAGGACCGCGCCCGCCGCGACCCGCGCGCGTTCAGCCTTGGGCAAACAATGCCGCCGGCCATGCCGGCCCGCCGGAGGCGCTCCCGGTCGTTTCTCTCGAACTACCGCATCGACTCAGCATCGACCCCGCGCGATTCGCACCATTCGCGGTATGCGAACGGCGAGATTTCGCTCGGTTTGATCTCGCTGCGGCCGCCCCAGAAGACGTTCGTGTACGTCACCGGGATGCCGACGCTTGCGAGGTGCTCGTCGATGGCGCGCTTGTGGGCGAGCACCAGATCCTTCTCCGTGCCGTGTGCGACCGCCATGATGTTCACGTTGCGGAACTCCGGGCCGCCTTCGCGCCAGTAGCAGTGCGTCAGGATGTGGAAGCGGCCTGCCTCGCGGCCTGCCTCCAGCTCGCGGCCGGGTGGCACTGCCCAGTGAAACAGCGCGTTGAAACGCGTCACGCGCTCGCCTGTTTGCAGCGGCTTCACGTGCTCGAGGAACGTCGAAAAACGGCCCACCACACCGCGCGCGTTGAGACTCTCCGCCACCTCGTAAAACTGCTCGAGCGGCACGCCTGCTTCGCGTGCGCGCTGCACCCAGAGATCGCGCACGATCTCGTCCGGCGTCAGCTCGCGCTTCACCGCCGTCAGCACCTGCCATTCGAGATCGGAGAGCTCCACTTTCGCCGTGTCTTTCACCACCGCCAGCTCATCCGACTTCGAGCCCGGCTCCATTCCTTTGCGGCGGACGTGGCCCACGCCGAGGGCGAAAATGCGGTGAGCGGGCATCACGCGGAAATGTTCCGCGCCCGTGAGCCTCGAGAGAAACGCGCAATGCTTCTCGATCGAATAGCCCTGCGGCACCTTCACCGTCGTCCAGAGGCGATAGCTCGAGCCGGGGGTTGCCGCGTCCGTCGAACGGATCACCACGTGGCCCGAGAACGGATCCTGTTGGAACATGAAGTCGAACGCTTCATCGAGCTTCTCGTTCGGGAACTGCCACGCCACCAGCGCTCCTTCCGCGAGATTCGTCGCCATCAGCGTCTGGCGCACCCGGCGGATCGTGCCCGCGCGGAGCATCGCCGCGATGCGCTCCATCACCACCTCGGCTTCGAGCCCTGACTGCGCGGCGATCTCGCCAAACGGGTCGCGCACGAATCCCTGAATGCGATCCTCGGAGACGGCGAGGATGCGTGCATTGATCGGGTCGGTGTGCGCAATCGGCAGGTCGGTGGCGGTCGTCATCGCCGGATGATACCTGCCGTTCCGGCCTGAAATTGACATCGGCATGCGAGCGGCATTACCCTCCCCCGACCTGGACTGATTTGGGGCGCCGCTTGCAACCAGGATAAAAAAAGCTAAAGAGCCGGCAGTAAACGAATCGTTCTACTCGTAGCCCCGCGAGGTTTTCTTGCGGGGCTTTTTTGTTTTTGTCCGGAGATACCGATGGCCAGACCTGATCGCACCGAAGAGCTTCGCAGCATCCTCTCGAAACGCATCCTCGTTCTCGATGGAGCGATGGGAACGCAGATCCAGCAGTACGGACTCGACGAGGCCGCGTTCCGCGGTGAGCGCTTCGCGAATCACCCGCGCGACCTCAAAGGGGCGAGCGACGTGCTCGCGATCACGCTGCCTCACGTGCTCGACGAGATCCATCGCAAGTATCTCGAGGCCGGCAGCGACATCATCGAGACCAACACCTTCAACGCGCAGGCGATCTCGTTCGCCGATTACGACCTGCAGCCGTACGTTTACGAGATCAACAAAGCGGCGGCCGAGATCTGCCGCAAGGCGGCGGACGACTTTTCGACGCCGGAGAAGCCGCGCTTCGTGGCCGGCTCGATGGGACCGACCAACCGCACCGCGTCGCTTTCACCCGACGTCAATCGTCCCGGCTTCCGCGGCGTCACGTTCGACGAGCTCGTCGACGCGTATTACGAGCAGGTGCGCGGCCTCGTCGACGGCGGCGTCGACATCCTGATGCCGGAGACGACCTTCGACACGCTCAACCTCAAAGCTGCGCTGTTCGCGATCGAGAAATACTTCGAAGACAGCGGCATCACCCTGCCGATCATCGCGTCGCTCACCATCACCGACGCCTCCGGCCGCACGCTCAGCGGCCAGACCGTCGAGGCATCGTGGAACTCCATCGCGCACGCGCCGCTGCTCGCCGTCGGCATCAACTGCGCGCTCGGCGCCGAAGAGATGCGCGCGCACGTCGAAGAGATCTCCAAGCTCGCGCCGGTCTACATCTCCTGCTATCCGAACGCCGGCCTGCCGAACGCGCTCGGCGGCTATGACGAGACGCCCAACATGATGGCCGACGTGCTGCGCGACTTTGCCACGCAGGGATGGCTGAACATCGTCGGCGGCTGCTGCGGCACCGGCTTCGACCACATCCGCCTCATCGCCGAGACCGTGGCCACGTTGCCGCCGCGCGTGCCGTCGACTCCTGAGAAACATCTCCGCCTGAGCGGACTCGAACCGCTGACCGTACGCAAGGAGATCCTTCGCTCCGCTCAGGACGGCGCGGTTGGCGCCGATTTCATCATGGTCGGCGAGCGCACCAACGTCACCGGCTCGCCGAAGTTCTCGCAGCTCATCAAAGCAGGCGATCTCGATGCGGCGCTCAAAGTTGCGCGGCAGCAGATCGAAGGTGGCGCGAACATCCTCGACGTCAACATGGATGAAGGGCTGCTCGACTCCGAGCAGGTCATGACCGAATTCCTCAACCTGATCGCCTCCGAGCCCGACATCTCGAAGGTGCCGATCATGGTCGACAGCTCGAAGTGGTCGGTGCTCGAAGCGGGGCTCAAGACGCTGCAGGGCAAGGCGGTCGTCAACTCGATCTCGCTCAAAGAAGGGGAAGAAGTCTTCCGGCATCACGCGCGCCTCTGCAAACGCTACGGCGCGGCGGTGATCGTGATGGCGTTCGACGAGCAGGGGCAGGCCGACACCGTCGAACGCAAGGTCGAGATCTGCTCGCGCGCGTACGACATCCTGGTCAACGACGTCGGCTTCGATCCGACCGACATCATCTTCGACGTCAACGTGCTCACCGTCGCCACCGGGATGGAAGAGCACAACGCGTACGGCGTGAACTTCATCGAAGCGGTGCGCCGGCTGCACGAAAAATATCCGCTCGTCAGCACGAGCGGCGGCATCTCGAACGTGTCGTTCTCGTTCCGCGGCAACAACGTCGTGCGCGAGGCGATGCACGCCGCGTTTCTCTATCACTCGATCAAAGCGGGCCTCACGATGGGCATCGTGAATGCCGGTCAGCTCGGCATCTACGAAGAGATCCCGAAAGACCTGCTGGAGCTCGTCGAAGACGTGCTCCTCAATCGACGCCCGGACGCCACCGAGCGGCTCATCACGTTCGCCGAAACAGTCAAAGGCAAAGGCGTCACGCACGAGAAGGAAGTGGAAGAGTGGCGCTCCGGCACGGTCGAAGCGCGCCTTTCGCACGCGCTGGTCAAAGGCGTCGTCGACTACATCGACGCCGACGTCGAGGAAGCGCGGCAGAAGTATCCGACCGGTCTCTCGATCATCGAAGGGCCGCTCATGGACGGCATGAACGTGGTCGGCAATCTTTTCGGCGCCGGGAAGATGTTCCTGCCGCAGGTCGTGAAAAGCGCGCGCGTGATGAAGAAGGCGGTCGCCTATCTGCTGCCGTTCATGGAGCAGGAGAAGATCGCGTCGGGCGACACGTCGGTGCGCGGCAAGATCCTCCTCGCCACGGTCAAAGGCGACGTTCACGACATCGGCAAGAACATCGTCGGCGTGGTTCTCGGCTGCAACAACTACGAGATCATCGACCTCGGCGTGATGGTCTCGGCCGAGAAGATTCTCGACACGGCCGAGAAAGAGAACGTCAACATCATCGGCCTCTCCGGCCTCATCACTCCGTCGCTCGACGAGATGGTGCACGTCGCGCGCGAGATGGAGCGCCGCAAGTTCCACGTGCCGCTCCTCATCGGTGGAGCCACGACTTCGAAACTGCACACCGCCGCGCGCATCGCGCCGCGCTACAGCGCGCCGACCGTGCACGTCATCGACGCATCACGCTGCGTCAACGTGGTCAGCACACTGCTCTCCGATCGCGTCGACGATTACGCGAACGGCATTCGCGCCGAGTACGACAAATTGCGCGAAGGCATCGATCGCCGCGCCATCGAGATCCTGCCGCTCGAGGAAGCGCGCAAGCGTGCGCCGAAGCTCGAGTTCGCGCCGGAGCCGCCGCCGTTCACCGGCGTGCGCGTGCTCGAGGACGTGCCGCTCTCGGAGATCGAGCCGTACATCGACTGGAGCCCGTTCTTCGCGACGTGGGAGCTGCGCGGCCGTTATCCGCAGATTCTCGAGGAGCCGCGCGCGAAAGAGCTGTTCGACGACGCGCGCAAGCTGCTCGGCGAGATCATCGAGAAGCGACTCCTCAAAGCGCGCGCGGTGTTCGGAATCTGGCCCGCGCATCGTGACGGCGACGACATCGTCATCCCTGGTGCAACGCTGCACACGCTCCGTCAGCAGCAGGCGACCAACACCGGCGAGAACCTCGCGCTCGCCGACTTCATCGCGCCGGAAGGCGATTACGTCGGCGCGTTTGCCGTCACCGCCGGCGAAGGTGTGGAAGAGCTGGTCGCCGAGTTCCAGAAGGATCACGACGATTACAACTCGATCATGACCAAGGCGCTCGCCGATCGCCTGGCCGAGGCGCTCGCGGAGAAGTTGCATCACGACCTGCGGCGGGATTGGTATGCGCAGGATGAATCGCTTTCGCGCGAAGAACTGATCGCCGAAAAGTATCGAGGCATCCGTCCCGCGCCCGGCTATCCCGCCTCTCCCGATCACACCGAAAAGCAGACGCTGTTCGATCTCCTGGGCGCGGCGCAGATCGGCATGCAGCTCACCGAATCATTCGCCATGACGCCGCCGGCGTCCGTGAGCGGCCTCTATTTCGCGCATCCGAAAGCGCGCTATTTCGCGGTCGGAAAGCTCGGCCGCGATCAGGTCAGCGACTACGCCGCGCGCAAGGGAATGACGCTCGCGGAGATGGAGCGCTGGCTCGCGCCGAACCTCGCGTACGAGCCGGAGTCGGAGCCCGAGACCGCGATGTCAGGCGCAGCGCGCTCGTAAAACACGTGTCGGAGGCCGGGCAGCAACGCCCGGCGCTCCGATGCGACGCCGCTTACTGGCCGGTCGTCGACGCGCGTGTGTTCACGACGCGCGTGACCACTTCCTGAATGCGGCCGTCCGTCGAGTCGAATTCTCCGACCACGCGCACGGTCACGGGACCGTTCGCGCCGACGATCGACATGCCGGTGTACGCCGGCACCCAGAACTGCACCTGGGCTTTGTTCGCGGCCATCACGGCCACGTTGAACGGAACGGAGTACGCGTTGACCGTGTACGCGCCCTGGCCGACCGACTGAATGGTCAGCCGCCGCAGGGTGATGTCGCGCGCGGCCGGATTGCCGATGCGCACCGCGTACTGCACGCTGACGCCGCCATCGACATAGCGCGCCGCGATCGGCACGGCGCTGGTCTGCATGATGTCGATCTGCGGCCGATTTGCGCGGTCGACCTTCGCCTGCTGCTTCTGCGTCGGGGTCGAGGTCGAGCACGCACTGAGAACGAGAAGAGAGACGATCAGAAGTTTGCGCATAAAAGTAGAGGACAGGCATCGCTGCCTGTCCTCATGAATTTCCGCGGACAGACGAGCTGCCTGTCCGATCAGAATAGACCTTATTTCATGTAGCCGATCATTTCTTTCGCGGTGGCGACGTCGCTGCCGTTCGGCTCGAGCTCGATGTACTTGCTGAGTGCGGCAACCGCATCGGCGTTCTTGCCGGTGCGCGCGCAGACCATTCCGAGCTCGTACCAGCCGCGCGCGAACTTCGCGTCCGCGGCCACGGCCTGCTTGAGCAGGACCTCGGCTTCGGCGTCTTTCTGCTGATTGATCAGGCGGGCCGCCTCATTGAAGAGCGCGGTCGCGTTCGCCGGCAGCTTCTTAAGCGCGATGGCCGCGTTCGCCTTGTCGCCCTTGGCCGTGTACGACTGATGGAGAACCGCCCACATGTCGGTGTCGGTGTCGTCGAATTCGAGCGCCTTTTTCGCGGCCTCGATGGCCTTGTCGTGCTGCTTCGCGCGGACGTTCGCCTTCGCCAGCGCCATCCAGCCGGCGGTGAGGTCCGGCTTCGCGGCCACGGCTGCTTCGAACTTCGCAATCGCGCCGGTGACGTCGCCGCCGTTCATCAGGTTCGCACCTTCGTTGTACGCCGCGACGGCCGGGTCCGCCACTGCCTGCGTCTGAGGCTGCGCCGGCTGGCCGGGCGCAGCCGGGGCCGAGCCGTCGGCCTTCTTCAGCTCGAAATCGCGGTGATTCGCTTCACCGATGGCGATCTTGATCGTTTCTTTGTACGTGACGTAGCCGGGTGCGGAGATCGAGAACTCGTAGCGCAGCGTACCGTCGAGCACGGTCAGCGTGTACTGGCCGTCCTTGCGGGAGCTGAGCTTCTTGTTCACCGTCTTGCCGGAGACAGCGTTGAGCTCCATCGTGGCACCGGCGATCGGCGCCTTGGTGACGGCGTCGAGAATCTTGCCCGTCATGCGCGCTTCCGCGCCCGCGAAGGCATTCGTCGAGAGGAGCAGGAACGTGATGAGGCTGACCGCGAGAGAGGATCTACGCATGAAGTTTGTCTCCTGTGTTGATTGGCTTCTGTGCTAACGATTCAGCACCGCTCGCGATTCCGAATTCGCCAGTCAGACGGTCTCGAACGTCAGGTACGTCTGGTCCTTGAGGCCGCGCTCGTAATCCTGCAGCAGGCGCATTCCCTCGTTCGGTTTCACGCGGTCCTGCTTGATGGCGACGTCGATCTGCTGCTTCATCCGCTTCTCGAGATCGCGCCAGTCCCACTGCGTCATGGCGAGCACTTCGCCGATCGGCTGACCCGGAATTTCTTCCTCGATGTAGAAGCCCGCCTCTTCATCCGGATCGAGGAAAACATGCACCTCGTTCACGCGCCCGAACAGGTTGTGAATGTCGCCCATGATGTCCTGATAGGCGCCGGTCAGAAAGATGCCGAGGTAGTACGGCTCGTTGTTCCTGATCTCGTGCAGCGGCAGTGTCTCGCGGACGTCGTTGAGGTCGATGAACTTCGAGACTTTGCCGTCCGAGTCGCAGGTGATGTCGACCAGCGTCGATTCGAGCTGCGGCCGCTCGTCGAGCCGGTGAATCGGCACGATCGGGAAGAGCTGGCCGAGCGCCCAGTGGTCGAGCAGCGACTGAAACACCGAGAAGTTGCAGATGTGCT
Organism: Thermoanaerobaculia bacterium; assembly: GCA_036388835.1. Classification (GTDB taxonomy): domain Bacteria; phylum Acidobacteriota; class Thermoanaerobaculia; order Gp7-AA8; family Gp7-AA8; genus QHVT01. Next base: position 7,315 of record DASVRB010000156.1, read on the forward strand.
GATCGGCGAGCTCGATGCGCAGATTGCGCACGTCTTCCGGCACTTCTTCCGGATCCATGCCCGCGACCATGCTCTGCATCCGCTCCGCGATCTGCCAGTACAGCGACTCGACGCGCGCTTTGACGTCGAGGTCGAGCAGGCCGAGCTCGAACATCGTCTGCACCTGCTCCTTGATCTGCTGCAGGTCGTGCCACGCGGAGCTGACCGATTCGGTCGAGAGGTTCTGGTCGATGTCGATCAGCTCGCGCACGAGCTTGTGATCGCGCGCCTGGATCTCGCGCGGCTCGAGCGGCGTTTTCTCGATCGCACCGAACGCCTGCACGACGAGCACGGAATGATGCGCGACGGTGGCGCGGCCGGACTCGGAGACGATGATCGGGTGCGGCACTTTCTCGTCGTCGCAGACGTCGAGGATGTTGTAGACGATGTCGCTCGCATACTCCTCGACCGAGTAGTTCATCGAGGAGTGGAACGTCGAGCGCGAGCCGTCGTAATCGATGGCCAGGCCGCCGCCGACGTCGACGTACTCGAGCTTGTGGCCGCTCTTGTAGAGCTTCGCGTAGTACATCGCCGCCTCGCGCACGGCGCGCTTGATGGTGAGGATGTCGGGGATCTGCGAGCCGATGTGGAAGTGGAGGAGCTTGAACGCCGACGACATGTTCGCGTCGTTCATGATCTCGATCGCTTCGAGGATCTCGGCGGTGGAGAGACCGAACTTCGCGTGCTCGCCGCCCGAGGTCGCCCACTTGCCCGCGCCCTTCGAAAGCAGGCGCACGCGCAGGCCGATCCACGGCTCGACTCCCATCTCCGCGGCGAGTTTGCAGATCATCGCCACCTCGGAAATCTTCTCCGCGACGAGGATCGCCTTCTTGCCGAGCTTCCGGCCGATCAGCGCCGTGCGGATGTACGCGCGGTCCTTGTAGCCGTTGCAGATGATGATCGACTCCGGATCGCTGTGCACCGCGAGGCCGGCGAACATCTCCGGCTTCGAACCGACTTCGATGCCGTGATGAAACGGGCGCCCCGCGTCGAGGATCTCTTCGACGACTTCACGAAGCTGGTTGACCTTGATCGGAAATACGCCGCGATACTGGCCGCGATAGCTGTGCTCCGCGATCGCTTTGCCGAACGCGCGATTCAGCGTTTCGACGCGGTGCCGCAGCAGGTCCTGAAAGCGAATCAGCAGCGGCGTCGCGAGATTGAGGTGCTGCGCTTCACGCACGACGTCGATGATCGGCACTGCAATGCCCTTGTTCTGCAGTGGCGTCACCGTCATCTCGCCGTCCGGTCCGACGTGGAAATAGCCGGCGCCCCAACGATCGGTCATGTAGAGCGACGCGGCGTCGTCCGCCGTCCATTCGATTTGCTGCGTCGTTTCGGCGAGATCCTGAGTGGTCAATTCGTTTCGTGCGCCTCCAGTGGGGGAAAAGAATAGAACAAATCGCAGGTTGCGCCTGCGCGGTAACTCAACGCGGTGCGGACGCGCGAATTCCGCGCATCCCGCTACGCGAATTCCGCCGGTTTCTTCCGGTGAAAGTCGGTGGCGGACTGGTAGTGAATGGCCGCATTCACCGCCAGCATCTCGTTGGCCGGGGCAGCGTTGAACTGGATGGAGGTCGGCAGTCCGTTGTCGCCGAAGCCGTTTGGCAGTGCTACGCACGGCGCGCCGAGGAGATTCATCGAGGCGATCACCGCGGGACCGCTGCGGACGTCTTTGTAGACCTCGCTGAAATCGGGACCGATTGGATACGCAACGGTGGAGCGCGTCGGTGCCACGACCAGATCGACCTCGTCGAACAATTTCAGCAGCGCCTGCCGGATCTTCGGACGGACGCGCTGCGCGCGGAGATAGTCGATGGCCAGCGTCGCGGCGGAGGCGTATCCGCCGGTGCGATCGGCGACGGCGCGGAGCTGCTTCGCGCGGCCGTCGACCAAAATCTCTTCGAACGCGCTCGCCCCTTCCGCATCGACGATCAGCGAAATGGTCGGTCCGTACGGCAGGTCGGGATAGTCGATCTCGCGCACGTCGTGACCCTGCGCGCGCAGCACCTCGACGGAGGCGAGAAAGTTCGCGCGAACGGCCGGCTGCACGCGATCCCATGTGCCTTTGACGAGGCCGATGCGCGCGGTGCGCTTGTTCGCCGGCCGCGCCATGAGGCTGCTCGCGACCCAGTTTGCGCGGCCCGACGGAAAGACACGCGCGGTGGTCGGATCGCGCTCGTCCTCACCGACGATCGCGCCGAAAACGGTGTTGCAGTCGGCTGCGGTGCGCGCCATCGGACCGATTTTGTCGAGCGTCCAGCAGAGCGCCATCGCACCGTAGCGGCTCACCGCGCCGTACGTCGGGCGCAATCCGGTGACGCCGGAAAATGCGGCGGGCGTGATGATCGACCCCGAGGTCTCGCTGCCGATCGCGAACGGCACCAGCGCCGCCGCGACTGCGGCGCCTGGCCCGCTCGACGAGCCGCCCGACCAGAAGTTCGTGTTCCACGGCGTGCGGCCGGGGCCGGTGAACGACGCGTCGGCGTTGTTGTAGCCGAAGCCGCCCGCGAGCTCGACCATCGCCAGTTTCGCGACCAGCACCGCCCCCGCATTCGTCAGCCGCTCGACGACGGTCGCGTCGAAATCGAGCAGCTGATTGCGGTACGGCTCCGCGCCCCACGTGGTCGGCGCACCTTTCGTTGCGAGCAGGTCCTTCACGCCGTATGGAATGCCGAGGAGCGGCTTGTTCTGCGTGTTTCCCGCCGCGAGCGCGCGATCGGCAGCCTCCGCTTCGCGCAGCGCGCGATCGCGCGTGATGGTCACGACTGCGCCGAGCTGCTCGCCGAATTTCTCGAGCCGCTCGAGGTAGAAGCGGGTCAGCTCGACGGAAGAGACTTCGCGCGCCCGCAGCGCGCGTCCGAGCTCGTCGAGCGTCGCATACGCGTCGATCGCCATCACCAGCGCTCCGTCAGCGAATGAAACGTGAAATCCGGCTCGTCCGCGTTGGTCAGTTTGAATTTGCGGAAGTTCTCGACGTACGGCGCGAACTCGTCGTAATCCTTCGCGATCTTCGCCAGCTCTTCATTCGACAGATGCTGCCCATACGACGCGCGGATCACCTCCGTGAGCGCGCGTCCGAGCGCAGACGGCGGCGTTTGCGCGGCAGCGGCCGGCGGCGGTGCAGGAGGCGGCGCGACCGGCAGCGGCGCCTGCGCCAGCAGTTCCGTCGCGACGAGCGGCGCGCCCGCACCGGCAACAGCGAGTGACTTCGCAAACTCACGGCGGCTCGTGCGTGACATGCCGCAATCGTACGTCAGCAGGTGATGCGCGGGCGGTCAGGAGCGCGACACCGCGTACGAGTAAACGATCGGCACCACCACCGCCGCCGCGATGACCGCCGTCAGCACCACCGCGATGCCACGCGGCTCGAGGAAACCGGTGAACATCAGCACGACGCCGCCCGCCATGAACAGACGTCCGCCGAGACGATGCGTGCGGAACCAGACCTCGTCACTCGCGAGCGTCCACGGCGTCCGGATGCCGATCCAGAAATTGCGCGTGAGCGTCGACAGGTAGTTGCCGGTGACGACGAACAGCAGGCCGACGATCATCGGCACGACCGCGCCGACGTCGACCGGTGCACCGGCCGATGCGGCGAGCGTCACGATGTGCAGCGCGAGCAGCGCCGCGAGCGACACGATCGTGATCGCGCGGAAGCCGCGCGACCGCGGGTCGACCGAGAACCCTTTCGGCGACATGCGCGGGAGCGCGGCGAACAGGCCGGCGACGAGCAGGGTGATCACGGGCAGCAGCAGCGCCGCCGGGAACTTCGGCGCGGTGCGGTCGGCCTCCCCTTCGAAGTTCCAGTGCACCGGAATCGTGTCGGGGAGCGACGGGTAGAACAGCGCGGTTGCGGCGAACGCCGCGACAACGATCACGGCCGGCAGCCATCTCATCTCTTTTTCCTTCTCCCCTCGCCGAAGACATCGGCGAGCATCGACATCACGTCCTCGACGACCGTGGTGTTCAGCGAGTAGACGAGGAACTGCCCGTCGCGCTCGCAGCGGACGAGGTCCGCCTCTTTCAGGATGTTGAAGTGATGCGAGAGCGAGCCTTTGGTCATCGGAAAGGCTTCGCCGATCTCGCCCGCCGTCAGCGCGCCGGCGCGCAGCATCCGGAGAATGTCGCGCCGCGTCGGATCGGCCAGAGCTTTGAAGACGTGCTGTACTCTCGCGGCCATTTGATAATTTGAAATGTATCAAATTATCGAACAGACCGCGAAGCGAAGGGCAGAGAAGAGGAGCCGCCAGCCGCGGCTCCGATGCGGCTAACGCACGTTCTTCATCACCACACGTCCGGGCGGCGTGTCGTGCGTGAACATCTCGAGCGCGGCGCGAACGACGCGCTTGTGCTGCTCGCGGTCTCCGGCGCGGCCGACGATCCTGCCGATCGCGGCGCCGTCCCAGGTCATCCCGCGCGGCGGCCGGACCGACTCGGTGGCCGCGGGCGATGCGCTGATGATGATGGTCGGCAGGCCGCGCGCCTCGATCTCGCGAGCCATGTTCGCGACGGAGCGATGACAGGTCTCGGGACAGCCGGCGGTCAGCACCACCAGGCGCGTCTTCGAGCGCTCGATCTTGTCGGCGATTTCGGGGAAGGTCTTTTCGTACAGCTCCTTGAGCTTCGTGGTGAAGCCGTAGCTGTAGGTGTTCTCGCTCACGCCGCCGATGAAGCCTTCGGTGGCCAGCTCGCGCAGTGTCTCGAGCGGGTAGACGATGTTCGGATCGGTATCGGCCTCGGAGTGATCGTAGTGGCCGTGCACGATGCGCGCGGTGGAGAGATCGGCGTTGCCGGGGATGATGCGGTACGTCGTGTCGCCCGGATCTTCCGAGGGAAACGGCTCCTGGTCCGGCAGAAAAACGCCCGTCGCGGAGACGATCGTGACGATGGCGCTGGAGAGCTCTTTATCGAATGGAGTGAAGGGGACGCACTTGCGGGCGATGCTCAACATGACTGCGTAAACCTCGCAAACGGCGAGCCCGTGGACGGCTCGCCGGGCACTGCTTTAGTCGAGCTCTCTCAGGACGTCGAGGAGCTGCGTGTTGTCGGGTTGCTCGGAGATGTCGTGCACGTCGATGTAGCGGACCTTGCCCTGCTTGTCGACGATGAAGATGGCGCGCTCCGAAATGCCTTTGTCGTCTTTCCAGACGCCGTACTGCTTCGCCACTTCGCCCTTGGGATGGAAGTCGGCGAGCAGCGGATACGTATCGATGCCGCCGATCGATTTTGCGAATGCTACGTGAGAGGGAACAGAGTCGACTGAAATGCCCACGACCTGGGCATCATACCGTCCGAACTCGGCCGAATCGGCCTCGTACGAAGGCATTTGAACCGTTCAAACAGGGGTCCAGTCGAGGGGATAGAAAACGATGACGGCGTTCTTCTGGCCGCGCAACTGACTGAGGCTGAACTTCTCACCACCACGGTGACCGGGAAGCTCGAAATCGGGAGCGTTATCACCGACCGAGAGCGTCTGGGTCTTGTCCGCGACGGATGTTCTTCCGGATGTGACCATTGGAAGATTCTCCTTTTCGTCGACGAGTTTTTCGGCGGAGTCCACGTCCGCCGTGTGCTGCGGATTATGTATGCGTTTGTGTTGCCGGAGCGCTCTTCTTCGCGTCGTCCTGTGCGTCCTGTCCGACGCGCGTGAGCGCCTCACCGGCCGCGACCGCGGCTTCGCCGGCACCCTGCTTGATGCCTTCGCCCGCTTCCCGCGCGCCTGCTGCAACGCGTTGCGCCGCTTCTGAATTTTCGACCGCCGTCTGCATGTCCTGCGCGCCTTCCTGCACCGCCGCGCCGACGTCGCGAGCCCCTTCCTGCGCGGCCCGTCCCGCCTCCTGCGTCTGCTCCGAAGCCGCCGCCGTGGCCGTCTGCGTCTCCGCCGTCGCCTCGACGTTCCCCTGTTCACTCACCTGACACGCGGACAACAAAACGGCCGCGAACAACGCTGCAATGTTTTTCATGGAGCCTCCTGCTGTGGCGAGGTCAAGCAAGGGGCGAGCCCTTGGGGCCGAGGCGCTTGGGCGCTTAGGCGCGGAGGCGCTTGGGTGGCTTTGCGACCATTGCGCACGCGCATCTTCAACTCAGTACGAACCGTGTTGCTGGCGACACCGCACCCAAGCGCCTTCGCGCCTTCGCGCCTAAGCGCCTCCGCGCCACAAAGCGACGGCCGCAGATTGCCCACCCTGCGCGAGCCAAGGAACTCTTTCCCCTCCCCCGCGTGTTTCCCCCTCCCCATGGAAACTCCCGATCGCATCATTCAGGGGATGGCGCTCGACGGCCATTTCCGCATCATCGCGGCACAGACGACGACGGCCGTGGAAACGGCGCGCGAGATTCTCGATCTCGCACCAGTGGCGGCGGAAGCACTCGGCCGCGCGATGACCGGCGCACTGCTGCTCGCGCGCATCCTCGACAAAGACGTTCGCAAGCAATACGTGACGCTGCGCTTCGAAGGCAACGGTCCCCTCGGCACGGTCATCGCCGACGGGACGGTGGCGGGCAATGTCCGCGGCTATGTCGCCAATCCCGTTCCGCAGGATCCGACGTTGGACGTCGAATCGGCCATCGGCAACGGCAGCCTCACCGTCATTCGCGGCACACCACCCGCCGGCAAACCGTACACCTCGCAGATCCTCCTCGCCGGCAGCGGCATCGCCACCGATCTCACGCGCTATCTCATGCGCTCGGAACAGATCGCGTCCGCCGTGCTCCTCGGCGTGCTCAATCGCCGCGACGGCGTGGCCGCCGCCGGCGGCATGATCATCCAGGCCTTCCCGCACGCGCCGGAAGAAGCGATCGCGGCGATGGAGACCGCGGTCAAAGACGCGCCGTCGCTCAGCAAGCTGCTCGAGACGATGACCATCGAAGAAGCGGTGGCGCGCGTGCTCGAAGGCACCGGTTACAAACAGATCGACGCCGGCCACAGCGTCCCGGTCAGCTACGCCTGCCAATGCACCCGCGACCGCGCCCTCGCCCCCCTCGCCCTCCTCGGCCACGAAGAGCTGCATGAGATGGCCGACGAAGGCGGCACCGAAGTGGTCTGCCAGTTCTGCGGCCGCAAGTACCAGTTCTCCGCGGACGACCTGCTCACGCTGACGGCGCAGCACGATACGTGACGTGAGCAGTTCCTCGGTGCCTCGGTTCCTCGGTTCCTCCGTGAGTTCGAGAGAGTCGCGACGCCCAACACGCGCCCCCGAGGAACCGAGGCACCGAGGAACCGAGGCACCGAGGAACCGAGGAACAAGTAAG
>DASVRB010000157.1:0-5831 GCA_036388835.1 Thermoanaerobaculia bacterium
GTCATCCCCGGTGTCGAGACGCGCGACATCGTCAGCCGCACCATCCCCGGCATCATCGAAGCGCTGCGCTGGCCGAAGATGATGCGCTGGGGGAAGGGCGAGCATTCGTACATCCGCCCCATCCATTCGATCATCTCCGTCTTCAACGGCGAGCATCTGCCGATCGCGATTTTCGGCACGCCGTCCGGCACGACGACCGTCGGCCATCGCACGCTCGCGCGGCGGCCGATCACCGTCGCGTCGTACGACGAATACGTCTCCAAACTCGAGCTCGCGCATGTCGTCATCGACGCGCAGCGCCGGCGCGACATCATGGTGCAGCGCGCGCTCGTCCTGGCGAAAGAAGCGGGCGGCGTTCCTGCCGAAGACGCGTCGATCTGGTCGCAGTGGCAGTACCTGACCGAGTACCCCGGCCTCGTCCGCGCGGAGTTCCGCCGCGAGCTCCTCGCGCTGCCGGAAGAAGTGCTCGTGACGGTGATGCGCGTGCACCAGAAACAACTGCCGATTCGCGAGCGCGACGGCCGTCTCACCAATTCCTTCCTGGCCGTCCTCGACAACCACAGCGACCCGGCCGGCAACGCGGCGTACGGCAACTCGTTCGTCACCAACGCGCGCTTCGCCGACGCGCAGTTTTTCTACGAGACCGATCGCAAGCGGCCGCTGGCGGAGCGCGCGGAAGCGCTCTCGCACCTGCAGTTCCACGAAAAGCTCGGCAACTATCGCGACAAGACCGCGCGCATCCGCTTCATCGTCGAGCGGCTCTGCAACGAGCCGGAAGCGCTGCAGGCGGCCGAGCTTTCGAAGTGCGACCTCGTCACCGAAATGGTGAAAGAGTTCACCGAGCTGCAGGGCAAAGTCGGCGGCATCTACGCGCGCGAAGAGGGGCTGCCCGAAAACGTCTGGCAGTCGATCTACGACCAATACCTCCCGGCGAATCTCGACGATCCGCTGCCGCGCACGCGCGTCGGCGCCGTGCTCTCGATCGCCGATCGCATCGACACGCTCACCGGGTTTTTCCGCGTCGGCATCCGTCCCACCGGATCGAAGGATCCGTTCGCGCTGCGCCGCGCCGCGCAGGGCATCGTGCAGATCCTCCTCAATCGCGACAAGCGCGAAGTGAAGGTCGGCATCGATCGACTGATCGACGTGGCGATGGAAGCGCACGGCGTTTCTGACGCGGCGCTGAAGAACGACCTCCTCGCTTTTCTCGCCGAGCGCGTCCGCACGATTCTCGAAGCCTCGGCGTGGCAGTTCGCGTACGACGAGATCGCCGCGGCGATGGAAGCAGGATGGGCGTCATCGCTCACCGATCTCGTCGACCGCGTGCAGGCCGTGAAGTCGATGCGCGATGAGTCGAACTTCCTCTCCATCCTCGACTCCGCGAAGCGCATCGCCAACATCACCACCGGACACGCCGCCGGCGCGGTCAACGCATCGCGTCTCGAGCACGAGAGCGAGCGTCGCCTCGCCGCGCTTGCCGACGCGGTGACCGAGCAGATCGACGAGATGGTCGCGGAGCGGCAGTACCGCGGCGCGCTCGAGTCGTTCGCGGCGATGGCGCCGGAGCTCGAGACGTTCTTCAAGGACGTCATGGTCATGGTCGACGACGAGCAGTTGCGCACCAACCGCATGTCGCTCCTCCGCAAGGTCGGCGGCGCCGCCATGAAGATCGCCGACGTCACGAAGATCGTCGTCGACCGGCGCGACTACCGCCCGTGATCCGCCGCGCCGCTGCCGTCTTCGCCTTCGCACTCGTCGCGTGCAATCGCGGCGCGGAGGCGCCCGACACACCCGCACCGTCGACGGCCGCTCCTCCCGCCGCCACCAGCAGCGCGCAGGATCTGCCGCACAACGCGAACCGTAAACACGATCGCGACGGCGAAAACCTTCTGAACATCGCGTTCGGCGCCGCGCTCGTATCGCGCACCGCGGAGCTCGACCTCGAGCATTCGGCGGTGCATGCGATCGACGGCATGGCCACGACGGAGTGGATCTCGCCGGCCGGCGATTCGAACCACACGCTGGTCTTCTCGTTTGGGGCACCGGTGCGCGTCGATCGCCTCGGCTTTGCGACGCGCAAGGAAACGTCCGATCTGCCGGAGAAGATCCGTTTCGCCGCCTCCGCGGACGGACGGACGTGGCGCGAAGTTCTGACCACGATCCCGAAATCGTCCGCGGCGCCGCAGATCTCCAAAGTGCCGGCGTTTGAAGCGAACTTCCTGCGCGTCGAAACGGTGGAGCCGAAAAAGCCGCGCCTCAGCCTCGCCTCGGTGCACGCGCTCGGCGAGGAGATCTATCCGGCCGAACTGCGGTCGTTCGACGGCTGCTGGACGATCAACGGCGAGCGCGCGTTCATCGCGCAGCGCGGCGCACGCATCACCGGCATCATCGGCGCGCCTCCGCGCTTCACCGCAATCGACGGCGGTACCGACGGCCGCGTTGCGCGCGTGATGTGGCTGCGCGGTCCGATGTGGGGATACGCCGCGATCACGCTGAGTGCCGACGGACGTCATCTCAGCGCGCTCACGTTTCACCAGAACCCGCAGGTCGTTTTCGTCGGCCGCGCCTGGATCGGCGAGCGCTGCGAGTCGACCGCGCAGCTCGACGTGCCGCCTCCCGTGCACTTTCTCAATCAGGCGGGACACTGGTCGCTGACCGCCCTCGCCTTCGACGACCGCGAACAGCTCATCGAAACCATGAGCCGCGACGCGCTCGATGCAACGAAGAAACTCATCGCCAGCGCGCCGAAACAGCAGCGTTTCCGCATCATCTCGCACGAGTTCCGCTACACACCGGAAGAGAACCGGCAGCGCACCGTCGCCCGCATCGCCTCGCTCCGCGCCGCACTCGAAGCGAACGGCTTCGACATGGCTCGCATCGACCTCCTCGCGAGCGGCGACGAGTCAGAGCTCGCCGACCCCACCTTCGCCGTTCAGCGCCTGCTCTGGAGCCGCATCGAGCTGCAGTTGCAGTGACCCTTTTGAACGATAATCCGCCCCGCTATGACGACTAGTGAGAGCGGCGAAAAGTACGTCTACTACTTCGGAGAAGGCTCGGCGGAAGGCAGCGCCAAAATGAAAGACGTCCTCGGCGGAAAAGGTGCCGGCCTTGCTGAGATGACGAACATCGGCGTGCCGGTCCCTCCCGGGTTCACGATCTCCACCGCCGTCTGCACGTATTTCTACGCACACGACAAGAGCTACCCGCCCGAGCTGCAGAGCGCGGTCGCGGCGAATCTCAAGAAGGTCGAAGAGTCGGTCGGCCGCACGTTCGGCGATCCGTCGAAGCCGCTGCTCGTGTCCGTCCGTTCCGGTGCACGCGCGTCGATGCCCGGCATGATGGACACGATCCTCAACCTCGGCCTGAACGACGAGACGGTGCAGGGGCTCGCGCGATCGTCGGGCGACGAGCGGTTCGCGCTCGACTCGTATCGCCGCTTCATTCAGATGTACAGCGACGTCGTGCTGGAGATCGATCGCGAGCACTTCGAGCACGAGCTGTTCGCGCTGCGCGATCGCGCCGGCGTGAAGACCGACGCCGAGATTCCGGCCGAGGGACTGCGCGAGCTCGTCGCGACGTACAAGAAAATCGTGCGCGACAAACTCGGCGCCGAGTTCCCGCAGGACGTGCACGAACAGCTCTGGGGCGCGATCGGCGCCGTGTTCAATTCGTGGAACAACCAGCGCGCCATTACCTACCGCAAACTCAATCAGATCCCCGGTGACTGGGGGACCGCGGTCAACGTACAGTCGATGGTCTTCGGCAACATGGGCGACGACTGCGCGACCGGCGTCGCGTTCACACGCAATCCATCGACCGGCGAAAAGAAGTTCTTCGGCGAGTACCTCCCGAACGCGCAGGGCGAAGACGTGGTCGCCGGCATTCGCACGCCGCTGCCGATCTCGAAAGCGCAGGCAATCGAAGGCGAGAAGTCACTCGAGGAAGCGTTCCCCGACGTCTACGAACAGCTCGTCGACGTCTACAAGAAACTCGAGTCGCACTACCGCGATATGCAGGACATCGAGTTCACCATTCAGTCGCGCAAGCTGTATCTGCTGCAGACGCGCACCGGCAAGCGCACCGGCTTCGCGGCCGTGACGATCGCGTGCGAAATGGTCGATGAGGGCTTGATCTCGGAGCGTGAAGCGGTCGAGCGCGTCGAAGCGAATCAGATCATTCAACTGCTCGCGCCGGTGTTCGATGCGAAGGAAAAGAACAAGGCCGTCGGCGGTGGACGCGTGCTCGGCCGTGGACTGCCGGCCGGTCCCGGCGCGGCCACCGGACGCATCGCGTTCAACGCGGAGCACGCGGTGTCGATGGCCAAAGACGGGCCGGTCATTCTCGTGCGCATCGAGACGTCGCCCGAAGACATCGCCGGCATGCACAGCGCCGCCGGCATCCTCACCACGCGCGGCGGACTGACGTCACACGCCGCGGTCGTCGCGCGCGGCATGGGACGCCCGTGCGTCGTCGGCGCCGGCGCGCTGCGCGTCGACTACAACAAAGGCGAATTGCGCAGTGAAGGACACGAGCCGCTCGAAGAAGGCGACTGGCTGTCGCTCGACGGCACCACCGGCGAGATCATCGGCGGCAAGCTCGCGACGCGGCCATCCGAGGTCGTGCAGGTGCTGCTCGAACAATCGATGAAGCCGGAGGAGTCGCACACGTATCGCAACTTCGATCGGTTGCTGAAGTGGGCGGACGAGATCCGCACGCTCGGCATTCGCACGAACGCCGACACACCGACCGACGCACGCGTCGCGCGACTCTTCGGCGCGCAGGGCATCGGTCTCTGTCGCACCGAGCACATGTTTTTCGCGGAAGAGCGCATCCTGAAAGTGCGCGAGATGATCCTCGCGCGCGACGAGAAAGGCCGCCGCCGCGCGCTCGACGAGCTGCTTCCGTTTCAGAAAGCCGACTTCGAAGGGATCTTCCGCGAGCTGTCGGGGATGCCGGTGACGGTGCGCCTGCTCGATCCGCCGCTGCACGAGTTCCTGCCGCAGACCGAAGCGCAGATCTCGTCGGTCGCGCGCGAGATGAATTGGGGCTTCGTCGAATTGCGCAACAAGGTCGCGCAACTGCACGAGCAGAATCCGATGCTCGGCCATCGCGGCTGTCGCCTCGGCATCACGTATCCCGAGATCTACGAGATGCAGGTCCGCGCGATCTTCCAGGCCGCGTGTGATGTGAAGAAGGACGGCATCGACGTCTTTCCCGAGGTCATGATCCCGCTCGTCGGAACCGTGAAAGAGCTCGAGCTCACGAGCGAGATGGTGCGCCGCGTCGCTGCAGACGTGATTCGCGAATCGGGTGTCGAAGTCGATTTCCTGGTCGGCACGATGATCGAGATTCCGCGCGCGGCGCTGATCGCCGAGCAGCTCGGCGCAACCGCGCAGTTCTTCTCGTTCGGCACCAACGACCTGACGCAGATGACGTTCGGCTACTCGCGCGACGACGCCGGCACCTTCCTTCCCGAATACGTCGACAAGAAGATCCTGCCGAAAGACCCGTTCGAGTCGATCGATCAGGAAGGCGTCGGATATCTCGTGCGCCGCGGCACCGAACAGGGCCGCAGCACGAACGCAAAACTCAAAGTCGGCGTCTGCGGCGAGCACGGCGGCGACCCCGACTCCATCCGCTTCTTCCGCTCCTGCAACCTCGATTACGTCTCCTGCTCGCCCTATCGCGTCCCCGTCGCCCGTCTCGCCGCCGCACAAGCAGAGCTCGAGCACAAACACTACGAGGGATAAACGGGTTCTTGTGGAGCGGCTTCGCCTTCGATGGAGTAGCGCCGTGGTTTGGAGTGCGGCGACGCCAGTCGCCGCTTTGGC
>DASVRB010000158.1:0-4553 GCA_036388835.1 Thermoanaerobaculia bacterium
CCCCCCCCCCCCCTCCACTCGACCCGTTCGCTAATACGCGTCGCGTCGCATGCGCCACTGCTCGTCGACGTAATCGACGAAGGACGCCGTTCCGGACGTCAGCCATTCAGTCAGCGCGTCGACGCTCACCTCATCCAACCCGCCGATGATCGAGAGGCTCGCCGATTCGGCGATGCGGGTGAGCGGCTTGTCGAGCTCGGCGATCGCGCGGGCGGAGCGGGCGATCTGGCCGGCCAGGCCGAGGTCCAGCTCCATTGCGATCATGCGTGAGGCGGTGCGGGTGAGGAGGATCGCCGCGTTCCAGTTGGTGCGCGTTTCCCAATGCGGCGGCACGACGAAATCGGCCAGCTCGCGCTCGTGTGCGAGCGCGGCGATGTGGCGTTCCGTGGCGATGTGCACCGGCTCGAGCGCGGCGTGAAACAGCATCGCGTAACGGTCGTCGTCCGCATCGAGATTCATCGACTGCGCGAGCGCCTGTTTCGCCGTCGGCTCCACTTCCACGCCGATTGCCGCGAGAAATGCGGCGCCGTGCTGTTGCGCGAGGTCGGCGAGCGTGGCGAGTGGCGCGAGCTCGGTCGTCAGCGGAAACAGGACCGGGATCGCGACGCCCCAACGCAGACCGCGCTCGTTCGCATCTTCGAACAGCTCCGCGAGCTGCGGCACTTCGAGCGGCCACGCCGCGATCACCACCGTCGCACCATCGTACGCGCGCTGCGGCTGCGAGCCGCGCGTCGAGACGAGGTGCAGCGCGCCGTGTTGCATCTCCTCGCAGAACGTCAGCACCTGCTCGCCGCGGCGGAACACCGTCTCCGCGCTTTCGGCCGCGTCGATGAGCACCGGTCCATTGAACGCACGCGCGCGTTCCAGCTCGTCGCGCACGTTGTCGCAGACGCCGACTTCGAGCTTGTCGGGCGCGCTCGCGCGAAGCGCCAGGTAGTCGATCGCGATCGGCAGCGCGCGCTTCGTTCCGTACGGCGCGATCGCGGTAGCCGACCAGAACGGCGCTTCCGGGGCAGGGGAGCGGCGAACGCGCAGCGGTGCGGCTTTGCGATAGAGGATCACGTCTTCGGAAGGTACGGTGCCACGAGATTGCGGACGTATTTGGCGATCATGTCGAACTCGAGATTCACGCTGTCGCCGATGCGCGCGGTGCCGATGTTCGTCCGGCGCAGGGTCTCCGGGATCAGCGCGGCGCCGAAGCTTTCGGCGTCGGGATCGACCACCGTGAGCGACACGCCGTCGACCGCGATCGAGCCTTTATTGACGACGAGATCCGCGTATGCAGCGGGCAGACTCCAGCGATGCACCGCAAAGTCGCCTTCCTGCGCGACGGAGATCAGTTTGCCGACCGTGTCGACGTGCCCCTGCACGAGATGACCGCCCAGCCGATCGCCGATCGCGAGCGCGCGCTCCAAATTCACCGGCAGCCCCGGCTCGAGCCGCCCGAGGGTCGTGCGCGACAGCGTTTCGTCCGAGAGATCCGCGACGAGCGCTCCACTCGCTTCGGGCAGCACGGTCAGGCAAACGCCGTTGACCGCGAGCGACTCGCCGCGCGTGAACGGCTCCGGATCGGTCGTGCGAATGCGCAGCCGCGCGCCGTTCGCGAGTCTCTCGAACGCTTCGATGGTGCCGGTATGGAGGATCAGGCCTGTGAACATGTTTTGGTGGTGCGTCGGGATGGTGCCTCGGTTCCTCGGTTCCTCGGTTCCTCGGGTTCCTCGGTTCCTCGGGTTCCTCGGGTTCCTCGGTTCCTCGGGTTCCTCGGGTTCCTCGGTTCCTCGGGTTCCTCGGGTTCCTCGGAGTTCCTCGGGGTTCCTCGGGTAGATCTCGCTTCCCGAGGAACCGAGGAACCGAGGAACTCCGAGGAACTCCGAGGAACTCCGAGGAACTCAAACAGGGTAAGCCGTCACCATCAGATCGCTTCCTACGAACTCCGCGCGATCAAAACGAAAGCGGTACGCGTCTGTCAAACGGGTGACCGGTTCGCCGCTGAAGATCGATGGCGCGTTTGCACCGCCGACGATCATCGGTGCGATGAAGAGGACCATCTTCTGCCACAGCCCGCGGCGGATCACTTCTGAATGCACGATTGCGCCCCCTTCCACGATCAGCGAATGCACGCCGCGCGCGTAGAGCTCGCCGAAGACGCGCTCGAGGTCGAGACGGCCGTCGGTGCGGACGATCTCGACGTTCGACGGCACGTCGACGTCGCTCGAGGTGAAGAGAATCGTGCGGCCGCCGTCATTGAAGAGCTGCGCGTGCGGCGGCACTTCGCCGTCGCCGTCGAGCACCACCCGCGTCCACGGCAGATCGCCGGTGAGGTTCATCCGGCGAGTCAGGCGCGGATTGTCGGCGAGGACGGTGCCGCTGCCGACCACGATCGCGTCGTACTCCTCACGCAAACGCAGGCTCACTTCGCGCGAGGCCTGGGTGGTGATCCACTGCGATTCGCGCGTGACCGTGGCCAGTTTGCCGTCGAGGGTCATGCCCGCTTTGACGAGGACGAACGGCAGCTTTTGCGACGCGGACCAGATGAATTTTTCGTTGAGGCGGCGGGCCTCGGATTCGAGGACTCCGACGGTGACTTCGATCCCGGCCGCGCGCAACGCCGCCAGTCCGCGTCCGTTCACCGCGTCGAACGGATCTTCCATCGCCACGACCACGCGGCCGAGACCGGCCGCGATCACCGCGTCCGCACAAGGGCCGGTGCGGCCGTGATGCGAGCACGGCTCGAGCGTCACGTACATCGTCGCGCCGCGCGCGTCATCGCAGTTGCGCAGCGCTTCGATCTCCGCGTGCGGCCCGCCTGCGCGGCGATGCCATCCTTCCGCGATCACCGCGCCGTCGCGCACGATCACGCAGCCGACCATCGGGTTCGGGCTGACGGTGTAGCGGCCCTGCTGCGCGAGCTCGAGCGCGCGCTGCATGAACTGTTCGTCCGACATCGGCGCGGATTGTACGGGCAGTGACAGACGCGCGATTGCGCGGGCAAAAAAAAGCGGCGGACCGTGTGGTCCGCCGCCCGTGCTGATCGTGTTGTTGAACGCTTACGGCGCGGTGATGATGCGATACGCGGAGATCGGATCGTCGCCGCGCACCGGCGTCGTGACGTAGACGCGCACGCGCTGACCGCTGCGGAGGCGCTGCACCGCCGCGCGGAACTCCTCGACGGTGGTGATGCGCTGTCCCTGAATCTCGCTGATCACGTCGCCTTCGCTGATGTTCGCCTCGCCCGCGGGGGAGACGTTCTTCACGTCGGTGACGATGACGCCGCGTACATCGGCCGGGAGGTTGTGCGTTTCGCGCAGCGCGGCCGTGAGGTTCTGCACCGTCAGGCCGAGCTTGTCGCGAACCGGTTCCGCGGCCGCTTCTTCCGCTTCATCCTCGCCTTCACCTTCCGCCGGACGCTGCGCGGTGCGCGCGGTGACGGTCTGGCGCTGGCCGCCGCGGAGGAGCGTGATCTTCACTTCGCTGCCGACCGGGCGGTAGGAGATGTAGTCGATGAGCTCGCGGTTGTTGCGGATCTGCTGGCCGTCGATCTCGATGATGACGTCGCCGTGGCGGATGCCGGCACGATCGGCCGGCTTGCCCGGTTCGACCGCCTGCACCAGTGCGCCGCGCGCTTCCGGCAGGTCGAATGCCTCGCGCGTTTCGTCCGTCACCTCGGTGATGCTCATGCCGAGGTAGCTGCGCGTGACCTTGCCGGTCTTCAGCTGCGGAAGCAGCGTCTTGGCCGTGTTGACCGGCGTCGCGAAGCCGATGCCCTGCGCGCCGCCGCCGCGAATCGCGGTGTTGATGCCGATGACCTCGCCCGAGATGTTGAGGAGCGGGCCGCCCGAGTTGCCGAAGTTGATCGCGGCATCGGTCTGGATGAAGTTCTCGAACGACCGCGTCTCCGCGCTCAGGCCGAGCGAGCGGCCTTTCGCGGAGATGACGCCGACCGTGAGCGTGTTCTCGAACGTGAACGGGTGACCGATCGCGATCGCCCAGTCGCCTTTGCGGATGCGCTCGGAGTCGCCCATGCGGATCCACGGGAGCTCGTTGTTGACGTCGATCTTCAGCAGCGCGAGGTCGGTGGCCGGGTCGCGTCCGACGATCTTGGCCTGGACGGTCCTGCCGCCGCTGCCGTTCTCGTCCGCGCCATAGCGCACTTCGACTTTGGTCGCGCCTTCGATGACGTGGTTGTTGGTGACGATGAAGCCGTCGGGCGAGACGATGAAGCCGGTGCCGCCGCTGGTCTGGCGCTGCTCGTCGTCATCCGGAGCCTGACCCTGGCCGCCACGGCGGCGCGGATCGTTCGGGTCGGGGAAGAAGAACTCGAAAGGATCGACGCCGAAATTGCGGCGGCGCTGTTCGCTGGCGCGAACGATCTCCGTGGAGCGGATCGACACGACCGCGGGCATCACCCGCGCCGCGACGTCGGCGAATGAAGGAATGGTGACGGCCGGGACTGCCCCGCCGCTGGTCGAGACCGACCCCGTCTGCGCTTTCGACGTCCTCATCAGCCCGAGATCGGCGCTGATCAGGATGCCGAACGCCACCGACGCGATGCC
>DASVRB010000159.1:0-6028 GCA_036388835.1 Thermoanaerobaculia bacterium
GCGCTCAGCGCATCGAAGCGCGGAGTGAAGCTCGCAAACAGCGGTGCAGATGCATCGAGCGATGTGTATCCCGCCGCGAGCGCCGCCGTCACGTCCATCTCCGCCGCGCGCGCCAACGCCGCGGCGGTGCTGTCGTGCAACGCATCGAGCGCCTGCATCGGCGGCACGCCGGGAAGTCCGGACCGCTGTGCGTCGGGCAGACGTCCGCTGCGCGAGATCACCGTGACCTCACGCACGTGCGGCGCGTAGCCGTCGATGCACCACAGCATCTCCATGGCCGTCGCGTTCGAGCCGAGGAGGATGATCGAGGAGCGGTCCGCGAGCTGATGCGGATCGAGCGTCGATGGATCAACGGCCTCGCAGATCGGCGGCGCACCGCCCGGCGCCAGCAGCACCGTGTGCGCGGACAGCAGCTCGCCATCCGCCAGTTTCAGCGTGAAGCCAGGAGCGAGATCGACCACTTCGCCGCGGATGACTTCCACGGCGGCAGCAACGAGACGGGCCATCTTCTCGCGCATGAACTCCCCGTACACGTTGCGCGGCAGAAAGAGCTCCGCGTACTCGTGTCGCGCCAGCGCCGCCGCGTTATGCGCGTACCAGCGGCGCAAAAGCGGATCGCCCGACGCGGCGAGTGGCGCCAGCCACCGCTCCTGATGCTCGTCCAGCCACTCCGCGTATGACCCGTCGTGCTGCGCGTGCACCGGGTTGTTGCAGAGGAACCCCGCCCGCGCCGCGCTCCCATACGGCACACCGCCGCCGAAATCGCCACGCCGGTCGATCACCGCGATCCGCGCAGATCGCGTCAATCGCGGCAGCAGATCTTGGAGGACCGAAGTCGCCGAAACCCCGCCGCCGATGACGGCCAGATCGAAGGTGCGCATTTGGATGTGGGGATGCTACGCGACGCGCTTCGCGGCGGCGCTGCCGCCACCGCGGCAAGTTAGCTTTGGGCGTTCGCTGCCTGTCATCCCGAGCCGGCACGGCCGGCGGCGCTGGTTGGCCCAGCTTCGGGCACGCTGTACTACGTCGGCCGGCCTTGAGGAGTGCGATGACATCTGCGATGTCATTAGAAGCGTAGTCGAGGGAACTGCGTGGGTGGGTCGCGCGTGGCAGATGCGTCGCGCCCCTCCCGCCCAGGTCCCTCGACTCACGCTCGGGATGACAGAGGGGATGAACGCAGAACGCAGAACGCAGAATGAAGAATTGAGAAAGGGGGAACCGCACTGCGTGCGCCCGGTGCTCGTTTCTTCATTCTTCATTCTCCCTTCTGCGTTCTGCGTTCTGGTTTTGATTCGTGGGGCTTTCGGGGTGTCGCGGCTTACGGGAAACGCACCGCCAGCCGCAAAACCCCGAACGCCAAAGCCAGTGCTGCCATCCTGCCGATGTAGTAGTATCTTTTTACACTACGAGCACAAACACCATGAACACCCCACTCGAAATGCTCACCACCCTCGGCCTCAACGACCTCGAAGCCGAGATCTATCTCCATCTGCTGCAGCACGAGCCGATGACCGCCTATCGCGTGGCGCAGGCGCTCGGGAAGCAGACCGCGAACGTCTACAAAGCAGTCGACGTGCTGGCCCGGCGCGGCGCGGTGATGATCGAAGAAGGGGCCAACCGGCTCTGCCGCGCGGTTCCGGCGAAAGAGTTTCTGCGTCACGCCGAACGCGACTTCCTCGCGAAAACGAAGGCCGCGGCGACAGCGCTGGCCGAGCTGCACCAGCCGAATTTCGACGAGCGGGTCTATCGCCTCGAATCGGTCGGACAGGTGCTCGAACAGGCCTCCACCATCCTCGCCGCCGCGCGTGCGACCGCGGTGGTCGACGCTTTCCCGGCGGCGTGGCGAGAGATCCGTCCCGCGGTCGAGAAGGCCATTCGCCGCGGCGTGAAGATGTACGTGCAGCTCTACGAACCGGTGGAGCTCGACGGCGCGCTGCTGGTGGTCGTGCCGAACGGCGAGCGCGCGCTGGAGCACTGGCAGAGCGAACAGCTCAACATCGTCGTCGACGGCGAGCGCAATCTCCTCGCCCTCCTCTCCCGCAATCTCGACGCGGTGCACCAGGCGCTCTGGAGCAACAGTCTTTATCTCTCCTCGCTCCTCCACAGCGGTCTCACCGCGGAGCACACCATCCATCGACTGATCGCCGCGCGCGGCGAGCGCGCAATGCGCCAGATCCTCGATGAACACCGCTTCTTCCTTCACGACGAGCTGCCCGGCGCGCGTGAGCTCCTGTCCCGTTTCCAACCAAAGAAAGCGAAGAAAAAATGATCATCCTCACTCTGCTTGCTGCCCTCGTTCTGTTCGTCATCGCGGCGGCCGTGCCGTCGCTCCTCCCATCCGGCTCACCGGTCTGGCTGCCTCAGGTCATCACGAAGCTGGTGATGCTGCTCGAGGCGTTCGCGCTGATGCTGGCGTCGCGCCGTCCGCTCGCCGAATTCGGTTTCCGCCGCGGCGAAGGTCGATCGAAACGTGCCATCGCCGCGGCGTTCGCGCTCGGCGCCGCGACCACGATCTTCGTGCTGGCGAGCGGTCTCGAAGGTCTGCGCGGCGTGATGAAGGGCTACACGTTTCTGCAGGTGGTCCTCGGCGTCTGGATCGTGTCGAGCGTGGTCGAGGAGATTTTCGTGCGCGGCTGGCTGCAGACCACGATCGCGCGGCAGGGTGCGTCGCCGCGCGCGGAGGTGCTGATCTCAGGCGCCGTCTTCGGCTCGCTGCATCTCAGTCTCCTCCGTGCCGGCATCGACATCGCCAGCGTCGCGACGATCGTCACGGCCACGTTCCTCCTCGGCTTGATCTGCGCCGCACTGCGCCAGCGGACGAAGAGCCTGATCGCACCGACCCTCGCGCACATCGGCTTCAACATCGGCGGCATGTTCGGCGGAGTCGTGTTCGTGATCGTCTCGAAGCTGACGTCATGACGCGCTGACCTTCCACTGCACGGTAGGGAATTGCCGCGCCCGGTCACTCCAACAATGAGCTGACGGCGACCGATCGCCGCAGATGGAGGCGCGAGATGCCCGGATGGAAAGGGATTGTCGGCAGCAACTACACGGCGGACGAGTTTGACGACTACTGCCATCAACTGCAGTGGACGGCGTGGCGGCCGTCGAAGATCGTGGTGCACAACACCGCCATCCCGTCGCTGTCGCAGCGGCCGAAAGGATTCACGAGGCAGCACATGCTGAACCTCGAGGCGTTCTATCGCGACCAGCAGGGGTGGAAAGCAGGCCCGCATCTCTTCATCGACGACCGTCAGATCTGGGTGTTCACGCCGCTCACCGTCTCGGGCACGCATTCGCCGTCGTGGAACAAGACCTCGATCGGCATCGAGATGCTCGGCAACTACGACAAAGATTCGTTCGACAGCGGCCGCGGTCTGCGCGTCCGCGAGAACACGATCTCCGCCATCGCAACACTCTGCGCCATCCTCGGCATCGACCCCGCCACCACGCGCATCCATCGTGAAGACCCGCTCACCACCCACGCCTGCCCCGGCAAAAACGTACGCAAGCTCGAGATCATCCAGGCCGTGCAGGATCTGATGGTCGAACGACACGCGGGGGAGCATCCGATCAAGCCGGTGGCGTAGCTTTGGAGGCGCTTAGGCGCGGAGGCGCTTAGGCGCTTGGGTGGTGTTCTGGTGCGACGCAGGGTTCATCGCGATTACGCGATGCGCACGGCAAACGGAATTCATCACCCAAGCGCCTCCGCGCCTAAGCGCCTAAGCGCCTCGGCCCAAAGTAAACACTCCCGCCCACCACTCCCCCTTTGTGCGCTCGGCGACGAGAGTGAGGGTGTGGGTGTGAGCGGCGTGCACGACGTCGTCGCGTTTTGTGACGAGGATGCCGCTGAGGATGAGGTGGGCGGCGGGGGCGAGTCGGGGCACGACGTCGCCGAGGAGGGGGAGGATGACCTCGGGGATGATGTTCATCGTCACGACGTCGAACTGGCCGCCGCGCAATGCTTCGACGCTGCCGATGAA
The DNA here is from genome assembly GCA_036388835.1 of Thermoanaerobaculia bacterium. Classification (GTDB taxonomy): domain Bacteria; phylum Acidobacteriota; class Thermoanaerobaculia; order Gp7-AA8; family Gp7-AA8; genus QHVT01. Next base: position 3,984 of record DASVRB010000159.1, read on the forward strand.
GAGCGGCATCGTCGCTTCGTCGACACCGTTGCGAACGCGGTTGTCGCGCAGCGCGCCGTATGCGTCGGTGTCGTTGTCGAATGCGACGACATAGCGCGATCCGAGGCGGTGCATGGCCAGGGCGAGGATGCCGCTGCCGGAGCCGACGTCGAGGCCGCGCTTGCCGACGAGACGCATCGTTTCGAGCAATTCGATGCAGAGCCAGGTCGTCTCGTGCGAGCCCGTTCCGAACGCCTGCTCCTGCGGCACTTCGATGGTGAAGCGATCGGAATGGGCAGGAAACAGCGACGCATCGGGAGCGACCACGAAACGCGCGCCGATGAACAGCGGCGAGAGCGACTGCTGATACAACTCCAGCCAGTCGACGCGCTCGCGATCGGTCTCGTGAAATTCCACCCCTTCCACGTCGCGCAACGAATCGGCCGCCGCGGCGCGATCTTCAGGCGAATCAAAGTACGCCGCGAGCGTGGTCGTGCCGTTCACCTCGCGCGACGTACTGCCGGTCGACGCGGTCAGGAAGAGGCGCGATTGCAGCAGCTCTTCGAGTGCCGCGTCGCGCGAGTCGAACGACAGCTCGAGGATGTAATCGATCACGCGCCGCCGCCGCCGAAGTGCGTGCGGTAATCCTCCATCGCCGCCTCGACCACCGCTGCCGCGTGCTCGTAGCCGTAGGTGCCGGCAACGCGGATGCGCTGCGCCTCGCCGGGCACGAGCTTGTAGGTGCTGAAGTAGTGCTCGAGCCGCTCGACCAGGACCGGCGGCACATCGGCGATGTCCTGCGCCTCGCCCCAGACGTAGTCGCCCTGCAGCACCGCGATGATCTTGTCGTCCGCCTCGCCGCGATCGAGCAACTGCAAACCGCCGATCACGCGCGCCGCAACGAGGATCTCGGATTTGGAAATAGGACGTTCGCTGAGAACGCAGATGTCGAGCGGATCGCCGTCCCCTTTCTGTGCGACCGGCGAGAGCCGCGTGACCGCCTCCGCGCAGTAGGTGCGCGGGATGAAGCCGTAGAGCGCGGGCGGCTGCGAGGAGGTGCGTTGCGGCCGGTCGACTTTGAGGTAGCCGGACTGCTTGTCGACCTCGTATTTGATCAGGTCGTACGGAGTGATCTCGACGAAGACGTTGACCACGCGAGGCGCATCGTCACCGGGGCTGAGGCCGTGCCACGGATGTGGCCGGGAAAGTGAAAAGGTGGGCTGAGTCATCTGCTGGCGATTCTATTGCTATCATCCGCCTCTTCGTAATGGACACCTTCGCGGACATGCTCTGCCACGTAGCCGAATATGCGCGCCACCCGCGCTCGATCGGCGCAATCATCCCGAGCAGCCGCGCACTCGCACGCACGATGACGGAAAGCGTCCCGCGCCTCGGCCCACGCGACGTCATCATCGAGCTCGGCCCCGGCACCGGCGCCATCACCCGCGCCATCGTCACGGCGTGGCCGCGCAATCACGTGATCGCGGTCGAGAAGAACGCGCGCCTCGCCGGCATGCTCCGGCAGCGGTTTCCCGGCATCGACGTCACGGAGAGCTGTGTCTCGGCGCTCGATCGGAGCCTGCTCCTGCCGAAGGGTTACCGGGTCGGCGCGGTGCTGAGCAGCCTGCCGATGCTGTCGTTCGACGACACCATGCGCCGCCGCGCGCTCGACGCGGTCTGCCGCCTTCTCGACCCGCGTTCGGTGTACGTGCAGTTCACGTACTCTCGCGCGGCGTGGGACGGGTTCGCGCCCGATGGACTGCGCCTCGTCGGCACGCGCCGGGTGATGCGCAACCTGCCGCCGGCCACGATCCTGTCGTTCGTGAAGCACGCGAACTGAAGTGGAGGACAGGCAATCCTGCCTGTCCCTGCACGCCTACAGGAAAAAGTCTTTGACCTTGTCGAAGACCCCTTTTTCGTTCGGCGGGTTTTCGCCTTCGAGTGTGGCGAGGCGCTCGAGCAGGGTGCGCTGTTCGTCGTTGAGCGCGGTCGGGATGCGCACCACCGCGTGCACGTAATGATCGCCGCGGCCGGTGCCGTCGAGGAACGGGACGCCTTGGCCGCGC
>DASVRB010000160.1:0-3250 GCA_036388835.1 Thermoanaerobaculia bacterium
CTCGAACCAGCAACCGCGCGCGAAGACGCGCGCGATAGTTACTGGTTACTGGTCGCTTGTCAGGCGTTGCTCGTCTGCACCCGACGCCTGACCTCGAACCAACAACCGGTAACCAGCAACCGCGCGCGAAGACGCGCGCGATAGTTACTGGTTACTGGTTGCTTGTGCGGCGTTGCTCGTCCGCACCCGACGCCTGACCTCGAACCAACAACCAGTAACCAGCAACCGCGCGCGAAGACGCGCACGATAGTTACTGGCTACTGGTTGCTTGTGCGGCGTTGCTCGTCCGCACCCGACGCCTGACCTCGAACCAACAACCAGTAACCAGCAACCGCGCGCGGAGACGCGCGATAGGCACGACTCCGGCAATCTCAACCACTGTGGCAGTCAGGAAAAAGCGTCGCTTCTTACCGTACTGGCTCTTTGGCAGCGAGGAGATCTGTTCCGATTGCGAGCGGACGCATTCCGCGGCGGTCGAGGCTCGATGTGTGGCCTGCGATCGGTCGCAGTGTCTGGTCTGCGCGATCGTGGTGGAGGGGGAAGTGTTCTGCTCCGAATGTCATGAAGAAGGAGGGCGCAAACAGTGGCGGCGCGCGCGATCTGGAAAGGTGTCGTGAAGGTCGGCACGCTCAGCGTGCCGGTCAAGCTCTATTCGGCGGTGCAGGATCAGAAGGTTCATTTCCGGCTGCTCCACAAGACCGATCACGAGCCGGTGAAGCAGCGGCTCGTCAGTGCCGACACCGGTGACGAGGTCGAGTACGAATCGGTGAAGAAGGCCTTCCCGATCACGCGCGGGCGGATGATCCTCCTCGAAGGGGAAGAGCTCGAGCAGTTGCAGCCCGACGACTCGCGCGACATCGCCATCACCCGTTTCGTCGATCCCTCGGAGATCGATCATCGCTGGTACGAGCGCGCCTATTACCTCGGACCGGATGGCGATCAGAAAGCGTATTTCGCCGCGGCCGCGGCGCTCGAGCGTCAGGAGAAAGAAGGCGTCGCGCGCTGGGTCATGCGCGACAAGGAGTACGTCGGCGCGCTGCGCGCGGAGAACGGCTACCTGATCCTCATCACCCTGCGCCACGCCGACGAGATCATCGCCGCGGATGCGCTCAAGCCACCCGAGGGACGCGAGCTGCAGGAGCGGGAGCTCGAGATGGCCGAGCAGCTCCTGACCGCCCTCGGCGGGAAGTTCGAGCCGTCGCAATTCAAAGACGAATACCGCGCGCGCGTCATGGAGCTCGTCGAGACCAAGGCCGCCGGGCGCAAGCCGAAAGTGGTCGCGTTCCGGCCGAAAAAACAGAAAGAAGACCAGCTCGCCGACACGCTCGAAGCGAGTCTGGCGGGGCTGAAGAAACCGGCCAAGAGGAAAGCCAGTGGCTGAAGAAGACGACTTCGACCAACCGAGCGGATTACGTTCGTTCTGGAGCGGCACCATCTCGTTCGGACTCGTCACCGTGCCGGTCGCGCTGTACGCCGCCACGCGGCCGCGCGGCATCTCGCTCAAGATGATCGGGCCCGACGAAGCGCCGGTGCGCCGCCGCTACGTCTGCTCGAAAGATGGAACGCCGCTCGACCCCGACGACATCGTGCGGGGCTACGAGATCGAGAAGGGCCACTTCGTCGTCGTGACGGACGATGAGCTCGAAGCGATCGAGCCGCGCAAATCGCGCGAGATCGATCTGCGGCTGTTTGTCGATCGCGACGAGATCGATCCGATGTTCTATCAGCGCGCCTACTTTCTCGTCCCGACCGGCGGGACGAACAAGGCGTACCGCCTGCTGGCCGAAGTGATGGAGCGCCGCAATCGCGCCGGCATCGCCACGTTCGTCATGCGTGCGAAGGAGTACCTCGTCGCGATCATCGCGGAGAACGGCATCCTTCGCGCCGAGACGCTGCGCTTCGAAGACGAGATCCGCAGGCCGGCCGACGTCGGCCTCCCCGAGGTTGCGAAAGTGCCGCCCGCGGAAGTGAAAAAGTTCGAGACGCAGATCGCCAAGCACGCGAAGAAACTCGACCTGCACGAGCTCATTGACGACTACGCCGAACGACTCGAGAAGCTGGTCGCTGAGAAAGAGCGGAACAAAGAAGACATCGTCCGCGCCCCCGAGGAGACGAGTCGCGATGAAGATGAAGGCGGCGGCGAGGTGGTCGATCTTCTCGCGGTCCTGAGCCGCTCCCTCGGCCAGACCGGCACCGCCGCACGCAAGCCGGCAAAGAAGGCGACGACGTCGAAGAAACGCGCGCCGGCGAAGAAGAAGGCGCCAGCGAAGTCGGGCACGAAGAAGAAAGCGCCCGCGAAGAAGAAGCGGGCATAGCGGGACCCACTCGTCATCCTGAGCGTCAGCGAAGGATCTCAGCCGCGACGGCCGTCGCATTTTGAGATCCTTCGCTAAAGCTCAGGATGACGAGCGGGATTTTTCGTCCTCATCGCCCGCGTCTTGCACTGCACTGCTACAGGAGATCCGTTTTTGAGCAAGCCCATCATTGGTATCGGTTCCGACGTCGAGCATGTCGAAGGGAAGCGCGATCGCGCGTTTGCGTACGTCACGTACACCGAGGCGCTGCGGCGCGCGGGGGCGGTCGCGGTGATCATCGCGCCGCATCCCGAGCACGCGGCCGACGTCGTCGAAGGTCTCGACGGCATCATCCTCGCGGGCGGGCCGGACTGCGATCCGGCGGTGTACGACGCGGAGCGGCATCCGAGCGTCAAGGTGTTGATGGACGAGCGGCGTCAGGGGAACGATCTCGCGCTGGCGAAAGCGGCGCGCGAGCGCGGCATCCCGACCCTCGGCATCTGTCTCGGGCTGCAGATGATGAACGTCGCCGCGGGCGGCTCGCTGGTGCAGGACATCGACTCCGAGATCGAGACCGAGATCCAGCACGAGAGCGCACCGGAAAACCGCGCGCGTCACGACGTGCTGGTCGAAGAAGGGACGCAGCTCGCCGGCATCCTTCCCGCCGTCGAGTTCAACGTGAACTCCTCACATCACCAGGCCATCGCCCGCCTCGGCGAGGGCCTGCGCATCACCGCGCACGCTCCCGACGGCGTGATCGAAGGTGTTGAAGATCCGAAACATCCCTTCTACGTCGGCGTGCAGTGGCACCCCGAGGACATGCCCGGCGAGCATTCGGCCACGGCGTTGTTCGGCGCGTTCGTCGATGCGGCGCGGGTGTATGCGGAGACGAAGAAGCGGGCGGTCGTCGCGGCGGAGTAGCGCTGCGTGTTGTCGGTGGTCGGTTGTCAGTTGTC
>DASVRB010000161.1:0-2417 GCA_036388835.1 Thermoanaerobaculia bacterium
CCCCCCCCCACTCCATATCCGCTGGCGATCGGCTGTCTCGTCTATCTCGCGTTCGCGCTCTGGTCGATGGATCCGGCTGATGCGGTGCGCTATGCCATTCCGTCGCTGCCGATCGTGGCGCTGCTCGCGGCCATGGGCTTGAAGCGCGTACCGCTGCTCGCGATCGTCTACGTCTCGGCCGCCTATTGGTACGCATCGCCGCTGCTGCGGACGCGCGCTACCACGGCGTCGCCTCCCGCGGCCGCGGCGCAATGGATCAAGAACAACGTGCCGCGCGAAGCGATCGTGCTGTTCGACATGCCGCTCGCGCCGCAGGCGAGCTGGCTCTTGCGCGACTACACGACCATGCGCATCGACGCGGGGCTCGCGCAACACGGCGGGTCGGACAAGCCGATGGTCATCTACGCGGACGGTGAGCGCGGCAACGCACAGGGAGTGACGTTCCGCTGGCCCGACACCGACGCCTATCGCAAGCTGACGCGCCAGCATTACGGCGCGGTGAGCGTGATCGCGTTGCCGTTGTCGCAGCGCTACCGCGTGATCGAAGGCGTGTACGCGCCGGAGCGGCGCCGCGATGGCAATGCGTGGCGCTGGATCGGCGCGCGCGGTGTGCTGGAGCTGCCGCGGCGCAATGCTTCGCAGGTGCGGGTCGTGTTGCGCACGCCGCCTGAATATCCGCTCGACGCGAACCGCATCGACGTGAATGGGACGGCCGTCGACATCCGGCGCGGTGAGAGCGTGGCGGTGCTGGTGCCGTTCGCCCAGCGCATCGTCCTCACGCCGCAGCGGACGTTCGTGCCGGCGAAGATCGCGGGCGCGAACAATCGCGACGCGCGCACGCTGTCGGTGATGCTCACGTCCGTCGAGCAACTCGGCGCGCGGCGAGTCGCAGAATGATCGCCGCGGCCGCGACGAGCGCGCAGGCGCCGGCGATCTTCGCCTGCGTCGCAATCCCCATCGCCCCACCGGCCATCGTGTCGACAAAGTAGGCGAACAAAACCGCGCTCGGAATCGAGCCCGCCACCGTGGCAACGACGTACGCGCGCGCCGGGATGCGCGTGGCGCCGGCGATGTAGTTCAGCGCCACGAACGGCACGATCGGCACGACGCGCAGGAGGAAAAGCGTGAACGGCGAATCGAGCGCCGGCAGCTCGTCGCGTTTGATGCGGCGCGCCACGAACCCCGACAAACCGCGCCGCGCGAGCAGGAACGGGATCAGCGATGCAATCGCGAGTGTGGCCAGCTCCAGTGCCGCGCCGAGCTTCCAGCCCCACATCAGCGCGGCGGTCGCGGAGAGCAATCCAACCGGCAGCAGGAAGATGGTGAAGAGCGTGTACGCGACCACGAACAGCGGCACCGCCCACCACTCGCCCGCCGCGGCCTGCATCGTGGCGATGGCACTGCGCGCGAGCGGGATCTCGCCGAGGCGCGTGGCGAGGAGTGCGACGGCCACGATTGGAAGGACGATCGCAGCGAGCGGCAGAAAGCGGCGCACGCGCGAGGTCAGCGTCACCACCGGCGCGGCCGCGAAGACGATCAGCAGCGGATCGGTGAGCGGCATGCGCAGCCGGATCGACGGAAAGTACGGCACGTGCGCGAGCCACATCGCGGCGAAGAAAAGCAGCACCGCAACGACGAGCTTCCGATCGGGATGACGCCACATGCCGATGCCGCCGAAAACGTACAGGCCGAGGATCACGACCAGGCTGAGCACGATCGCCTTCAGCCCGTGCTCCCCGGGATGCAGCCAGGGACGCCAGTAGAGCGCCGCCTTCTTCAATGTCGATCGGATTGCGTAACCGGGATCGTCGCGCACGTTCTGCACGGCCAGTGCGCGCCAGGCACGATCGCGCTGCCCCGGCGTGCTCGCACGCGCATCGACGATTGCCGCGGCGGCCGGCGCGGTCTGCATCTCGAACGCCGCTGAGCGCTGCGCGAACAGTTCGCGCTCGGTGGTCTCGATGACGCGCATCAGCTCCGGATGCGTGCCGCGCCAGAGGCTGAATCCCGAGGCATCGTTGACCAGGATCGGCTCACCGAAGCGGATGACGTTGCGCGTCACCCACGGCGCCATCGTCAGCGCGGCCGCAAGCAGCAGCACATGCGCGCGCCGCCGCGCAAAGAGTGCGAACAGTGGAATGCAGAGCAAGCCGGTCGGCCGCACCAGGGTGGCGAGCGCGATCGCCACTCCCGACAGCGCGGGCTTGCGGCGCACGAGCATCATCAGCGACGCGACGAGCAGCATCATGAAGAGCGGCTCGCTGCGAATGTCGGTCACGCTGCCGATAAAGAATGGGTGAAAGGTGGCGAGGAGACCGGCCGTCGTTTGGACTGCGGCGACGCCAGTCGCCGCTTTCTCTCCCGAGAGCCGCGGGTCGTGCGACTCGGAGGAAAAGCGGCGACTGGCGTCGCCGCAC
>DASVRB010000162.1:0-6875 GCA_036388835.1 Thermoanaerobaculia bacterium
CCCCCCCCGCCGCTCCACCAGAACCCTTTACTCCACCCACCGTGCGATGAACAAATTCGTATCCCTTCCCTCGGGGTTCGAGCGGTTCGAGCCCCAGACCAGCCACTTGCCGTCGGGGCTGAACATCGGGAAGCCGTCGAAGGCGGGGGCGGTGGTGATGCGCTCGAGCTCGCCGGTGCCGTCTTTGTTCACGATGAAGAGGTCGAACTCGCGGCCGCGCGGGTCGAGCATGTTCGACGAGTAGATGATCCGTTTGCCGTCGGGCGTGAAGAACGGCGCAAAGTTCGCCGCGCCGTTGTTCGTGATCTGCTTCGCGTTCGAGCCGTCGGCGCGGGCAACGTACAGCTCCATCTTCGACGGACGGACGAAGCCATCCTTCAGCAGCGCGCGGTATTCATCGAGCGCTGCACCCGGCTCGAATCGCGACGCGCGCCAGACGATCTCGGTGCAATCGGCGTTGTAGAACGCGCCGCCGTCGTAGCCCGGCGTCGAGGTGATGCGCTTCACGTCGCCGCCGCTCTCGTTCATCTCGTACAGATCGAGATCGCCGTCGCGCACGGAGGTGAAGAGAATGCGCCCGCCTTTGTGGCACCAGACGGCCTCCGCGTCGTAGCCGGCGGTCTCGGTGATCCGCTTCTTCGCCGAACCGTCCGCGTTCGCGACGTAGATGTCGAAGGACGGATAGACGCCCCAGATGTAACCGCGACTCCGATCCGGCGGCGGCGGACACGCCGCATCAGCCGCCTCGGTCGACGCATAGAGGATGCGGTCGCCGGCGGGGAACGCAAAGTAGCCGCAGGTCGTGCGCCCTTTGCCGCTCGAGACCAGCTTCGTCTCGCCCGTGGCGAGGTCCATCACGTACTGCTGATCGCAACCGCCGCGCTCCGCGGTCGATTGATAGATCAGCTTCTTTCCGTCGGGGCTGAAGTACGCCTCCGCGTTTTCGCCGCCGAACGTGAGCTGGCGGACGTCGGCGAGATGCTTCTCGCCATCGAACTTTTTCTCGAACGGTTTGCCTGCGTTGATCTGGAACGCCGGCGTCGTTCCATGGCTGGCGGCCGGAGCGGCCGCCGCTCCACCACGAGTCCCGAGCGTTGCGCGGAGCGGGACGCGGGCGCCGTTGCGCAGCACGATCACGTCGACCGTTTCGCCCGGCTTGTGGTCCTGCAGCGCGTACGTCATGTCGTAGAGGTTCTCGATGCGCGTGCCGGCCATCTCCACGAGCACGTCGCCGCTTTTCATGCCGGCCTTGTCGGCGGGGCTGCCGGGCCGCACGTCCGAAAGCTTCACGCCGCCGCTCGACGACTCCATCGCGCTGTAGTCCGGGATCGTGCCGAGGTAGGCGCCGTAGCCGCGGCTGTCGCCCTCCATCGCCGGGGCGACCGCGACGCGCGCGTATTTCGGCGTCACCTCGCCGCGTGCGAGCGATGCCGTGACGCGCGCGGTCAGCTCCGCGACCCGTTCCGCGCCGGCGAAGTTCACCGCGTCGGCGTCGTCGTCCGCGGTGTGATAGCGCTCGTGCGTGCCGGTGAAGAAATGCAGCACCGGGATCTGCTTCGCATAAAAGCTGGTCTGATCGGACGGGCCGTAGCCATCGCCGCTCGACGTCACGTTGAGTTTCAGATCGGACGCGACGCGGTCGACGAGCGGTTTCCATTCCGGCGCCGACTCGCTGCCGAGCGCGACCAGCTTGTCGTCGCGCATCGCGCCGACCATGTCGAGATTGATCATCGCCACCACGTTCTTCAGCGGCAGCGGCGAGTTCGCGACAAAGTACGACGACCCGCCCAGCCCCATCTCTTCGGCGGAAAAGAGCGCGAGGACGATCGTGCGGCGATCGGTGGTGTCACCGAGCAGCGCATGCAGACGGCGGGCGGCGATCAGCACCGCGGCGGTGCCGGACGCGTTGTCGTCGGCGCCGTTGTGGATGGCGTTCTCGTTCGGACGCATCGACCCCTTGCCGCCGTAACCGAGATGGTCGTAGTGCGCGCCGACGACCACCACCTCGTCCGCGAGCCTGCCGCGTCCGCGAATGACGCCGGCCACGTTCTGCGCGTTCGCGAACGACGCCTGCACGTCCACTGTGCCGCTGAGCGTTCTGTCGAGCACGCGCGAGCGCGGACGGAGGTCCGCATCGACGTCCTTCTGGAACTGTGCAACGTCGAGCCATTGCTGCGCGACCGAGGTTTTCACCTGCAGCACCGGAATGCCGGCCGGGCTTTCCGGTCCGTCGTTCGTCAGCGCCGGGAGCTTGTCTTTCGCTTCGTCCTGCAGCGGTCCGGTCACGAAGATCACCGCGACCGCGCCGAGCTCGCGCGCCTTCATCGCCTTGTAGCGCATGGCCGACCAGCGGCTCGGGCGCTTCCCTTCGAACGGCGAGTTTTCGTCGCGCTCGCGCGGCTCGTAGCGCAGCATCAGCGCGACCTTGCCGTTGAGATCGACCCCTTCGAATTCGCGGTAATTCAACGGCGGCGCGTCGATGCCGTAGCCGACGAACGCGATCGGTGCGGAGAACGAGCCTGCACTCGAAAAGCCGAGCGGCGTCCAGTCGGCGCGCGCCACTCCGCTCAGCGTGTTCCTGCTGCCGAGTGAGACGCCCGTCTTCACCGGAAAGCGCTGCCGGTACGAGTCGCCGAACGCGGGCCGCACGCCCGCGGCGCGGAGCTCTTTCTCGATGTAGGCGGCCGCTTTGTCGAGGCCTTTGGTGTTGAGACCGCGGCCCTCCATCGCGTCGGCGGAAAGCGTGCGGATGTGGCGTTCGATGGGAGTGGCCGGTTGCCTGTTGCCGGTTGTCTGCGCTCCGACGGAAAACTGACAACCGGCGACCAGCACCAGGAGGAGTTTGCGCATCACCATCCCAGGATGTACGCGAACATGAGCGGCGCGACGATCGACGCGTCCGACTCGATGACGTGGCTCGGCGTATCGACCCCGAGCTTGCCCCAGGTGATCTTCTCGTTCGGCACCGCGCCGGAGTACGAGCCGTAGCTCGTGGTGGAATCGCTGATCTGGCAGAAGTAGCCCCACAGCGGCACGCTGGTGCGCTGCAGGTCCTGATGGAGCATCGGAACGACGCAGATCGGGAAATCGCCGGCGATGCCGCCGCCGATCTGGAAGAAGCCGATCGTGCAGTGCTCGTTCGCGGTCTTGGTATAGAACTCGGCGAGCTCGGTCATGTACTCGATGCCGGTTCGCACGGTGTGCACGTTCTTCACGTCGCCGCTGATGCAGTGGCCGGCGTACATGTTGCCGAGGGTCGAATCTTCCCAGCCCGGGACGAACATCGGCAGGTTCTTCTCCGCCGCGGCGACCATCCAGGAGTTCTTCGGATCGATCTGATAGAACTCCTCGATCGAGCCGTCGCGCAGGATTTCGTACATGAACTCGTGCGGGAAAAGACGCTTCCCCTGCTGGTCTTTCTCCATCCAGTGCCGGAGCACCGCGGTCTCGATCCGCCGCATCGCTTCGCCTTCCGGGATACAGGTGTCGGTGACGCGGTTCATGTGCTTGTCGAGCAGCAGCTTCTCGTCTTCAGCCGACAGATAGCGGTAGTGCGGCACGCGCTCGTAGTGATCGTGCGCGACGAGATTGAAGATGTCTTCCTCGAGGTTCGCGCCGGTGCAACTGATCGCCTGGACCTTCCCCTGGCGGATCATCTCGGCGAGCGACAGCCCGAGCTCGGCGGTCGACATCGCGCCGGCGAGCGTCACGAGCATCTGCCCGCCGTTCGCGAGGTGCTTGTTGTAATCCTGCGCCGCGGCCTTGAGTGCGGCCGCGTTGAAATGGCGATAGTGATGGTCGATGAAATTGGTAATGGGGCCGGACATGGTGTGTATTTGAACCTCCGTGGGTGAAGCGCGCGAATCGTACAACAGCGTCTTCGCGCGTTCTTCTTGTGAATCGGTCGTGGAACTCGTCTGAATAACAGAAAAAGGCCGCATAATCGCTGGCACACGTGACCACATCCCGGATTTCCCCGCTCCAGCTTCCGATCTCACACACTGCCTGCGCGCAGAAGCGCGATCTGCAGAGATCGCGGCTCGCGATCCGGAAGCACGGCGCCACGCTGCTGCGCGTGATGCTGTGGCGGGAGGACGAAACGATGACCATGCAACCACTCGCCGAGCGCGCCGACCGCTCCATGCGGACGTCCCACGCACGCCGCAACACGGAAGAGACGTACGAGGCGCTGCAGACTTCGATGCACAGCGAGGCCGCGCTGCTCGAGGCGCTGGCGGCTCGGCGCTGCTGGTCGCGCAGCGATGCCACGCATTTCGTCTGCAGGTTCGGCGAGCGCTCCTCGGTGCTGACGTTGCCGATTCCGTTCAACGCCCGCGCGGTGCTGCGGCTCGTGACCCGCGCGGAAGTGAACGTCTTCCTCGGCGACTCGCACGATGTGCTCCTGCCGGAGCTGCATCGCATCGCGCAGCGCGAGCTCGAACGGTTGATGGAGCGCGACGCGCCCGTCGATCCGCGCCGCAACAGCAGCTCGTCCGTCCGCGCCTAACGCGTGATTCCGCAGAGCCCGAGCACGACGCTGCTGAGCAGCCGCGGCTCGACAGGCTTCGGGAAGACGAGCTTCACGTGATCGGCGTCGAGCATCTCGCGTACATACGACGGCAGCTTGCCGGTCACGACGATCGTCGGCACCTTGAGCTCTTTTTTCGAGATGTGCTGCAGGACGTCGAACCCGCTTCCGCGGCCGAGCACGAGGTCGAGGACGAGGCCGCAGTAGACGTTCTCATCGAGGAGCACGGCGGCGGTCTCCGCGGTTGCGGCCATATCGACGCCGAGGCCGTGCTTTGCGAGCTCGTCGCGCAACGCCGCGACGACGTGCGCGTCGTCGTCCACCACTAAGACCATTCCAGTCAAGCGAGCGCATCTTCGCATACTCGGAATGCGCGTCCGCCGCTCGGATACACTTCGCGCATGTTCAAACGACTCGCGAACGTCTTCCGCGGCTTTTTTGGCCTCTTCATTTCCGGCATCGAGCGCCGCAACCCCGAGGCGCTGCTGGAAGTGGAGAAAGAGAACCTGAGGAAGCAGATCTCGAACTACAACCAGGGACTCGCCGCGCACGCCGGATTGTGCGAGCGGCTGATGACGCAGGTGCGGAAGCTCGAGACCGAAGAGCGCGACCTGCGCGCGAAAGCGACCGCCAACCTGCGCGCGGGCAATCGCGACACGGCCGGCAATTACGCGCTGCGCCTGCAGACCGTGCAGCGCGAGCTGTCGGAGAACCGCACGCAGCTCGAGCAGGCCGAGACGACGTACAAAGAGTTGATCAAAGCGCGCGACGTTTCGGTCAAAGCGGCACAGACGAAGATCGAGACGCTGAAAAGCTCGCTCGACGATCTGAAGATCAAGAAAGCGACCGCCGAGCTGACCGAAATGGCCTCCGGCATGATCACCTCGATCGGCGGCTCCGGCGACACGCTCGACCGCCTGCACAAAATGGTCGAAGAAGAGCGCGAACAGGCCGCCGGCCGCGCCCGCATCGCCCGCGACTCCCTCAGCACCACCGACATCTCGATCAAAGAAGAAGAACAGCGCGCCCTCACCGAAATGGCTCTCGCCGACTTTGCGGCGAAAGAAGGGCTGTCGATCGATACCGGACATACGGCAAGCACGCCGGCGGAGACGGTGAAGGCGATGGGGCCGGCGGCGACCGAGTAGTTGTCAGTGATCGGTTGTCCGTTGTCCGCCACGTCTCGCCCGGGCGAAAGCTTGCAGACAACCGACCACTGAGAACCGACAACATCGAATGCGCTACCTCTACCACGCCTTCTTCGCCCGTCCCGACATTCCGCTGCTGCGTCTTCCGTGGAACGCGGTGGCGGTCGTGGCGGCGGCGGTTGCGGGGTGGTTCGATCCGACGGTCTGGGCGGTCGCGGGGGCGGGCGAGTGCATGTATCTCTTCACGCTCGCGTCGAATCCCGGCTTCCAGAAATGGATCGACGAGCGTCGCGTCACAGAGTTGCGTGGCGACACCGATGAAGCGCGCCGGGAGCTCCTCTCGCGCGTCGGCGGAGCGGCGCGGCAGCGGTACCGGAAGCTGGAGACGAAGCGGGAGCAGATCGAGGCGCTGTACGGACAGAATCACAGCGACGACCTCTTTCTCGACAGCAATCGCGAGGCGCTGCGCAAACTGAGCTGGCTCTTTCTCAATCTCCTCGTCGCGCAGCGCAATCTCGTCATCGCGCCGGCCAGCGATCCGCGCGCGTTGCAGCAGCAGATCGCCGCCGTCGAGCGCGAGCTCGCCGCCGCCAAAACCGAATCGCTCCGCGCCTCCATCAGCGGCATGCTCCGCCTCCTGCGCGAACGGCTCGACAACGTCCAGCATCGCGAGTCCTCCGTCGCCGAGATCGCCGCCGACCTCGCCCGCATCGAGATGCAGTTCGATCACGCGCACGAAGAAGCCACCCTGCGCGGCAAGCCGACCGCCATCTCCGCCAACGTCGAGCTCACCTCCAGCCTCCTCGGCAACCTGAACGACGACGACACGACGTACTCCGCGCCGAGAGAGATGCAGTAGGGATGAACGATGCAGAACGCAGAACGCAGAATTGAGAAATGGTGGCCGCACTGCTCCCCCATCTCAACATGCGACGGCCGTCGCGGCTGAGATCCTTCGCTGACGCTCAGGATGACGGGCAGCGCAAGCCGGTCGAAGACCTTTCTAAATTCTTCATTCTGCGTTCTGCGTTCTGCATTCATGCTTTCCGGGCGGGCGGGGCGCGACGCACACGCCTCCCGCGACCCGCCCGCCAGGTCCCTCGCTACGCTCGGGATGACACGAGGTTCGACGACAGCACGTACTCCGCGCCGACAGAGATGCAGTAGAGGGGATGAACGAATGCAGAACGCAGAACGCA
>DASVRB010000163.1:0-4357 GCA_036388835.1 Thermoanaerobaculia bacterium
CTCGATCATCCCTTCACCGGTCTTCGCTTCGAACGAGAGCGACAGGTTGATCGGCCCCTGCTCGGTGAACGACGGGCTGACCGAGACGAGGCGAACGTCCTTCGCGAGAATCGTCTCGAGCTGGTCGAGCAACGCGCTCCAGGAGAAGGCGCGCTCGGCCAGTTTGGCGTTGATGAATTTCGTCCGCGCATCGAGCTGCTCGAGGTTGATGCTGGCCAGCCGCTGTTCGGCCGCCGCGACGTTCTTCCGTTCCTTCTCCGCGTCCGCCTGCACGCGGGCGATCTTGGCGCGCGTGCTCTGCGTCTCGTGGATGTACCGGAAGTACGTATCGACGTTGTTCAGCATCAGAAATGCGGTGAGCAGCGACATCGCCACGACCGCCGCGTAAACAGGCCGGTAGTCGCGGTACGGCCGCGCTGCGAGATTGAGATGGATCGGCTTCACCCGGTGAATACTCCTGAGCAGGCCGTGAGCTCCGCGTCGAGTCCGTACGTCTCGGCCGGAACGTCTTCGATGAAGTCACGGAGCGAGATCGCCCGCACCTGCGTGTTGAATTCGGCTGCGAGAATCTCGTGCACGGCGGGGCCGCCGTTGCCGGCGACGTAGCACTGCGCGAACGTGTCGATCTCCAGCGAGTCGCGGAGAAAGTTCGCGGAAAGACGGATCTCCTGATCGACGGTCCGCGCGCTGCTGAGATTGCGCGAGCGGATGAAGAGCGGCTGCGCTCCGCGGAAGACGGCGGTCGTGAAGTCGGATTCGCGCACGTAGAGGAAGAGACGGTCGCCCGTGGTCTCCGCTTCACGTACGGTGATGGCGTTCCAGATGTTGAGGCCGAGCGGCTCGACCAGCACCACATCGAGGCCGGCGGCGCCGAGCACGCGCTCGATTGCAGCGAGCGTCGCCTCGAACGCGGAGAGCACCAGCACCTTGGCCCCTTCGCCGTTGCGCGACAGCACCATGTAGGTGACGCGCAACTGCTCGGGCGGAATCGGGAGCGTGCGCTTGAGGCTCCAGCGGACGACTTCCAGCGCGTCACTGTCTTTCGAAGGGAGCGACGGAAGATCGACGATGTTGATGCGGAACCAGGAGTCGGGGAGGAGCAGCGAGACCTTGTCCCAGCGGCCGGTCTCGTTGCGCAGGCGGCGCAGCGTGTCGGCGAGGCCGTGCTCGTTCGCGAGCTGCGGCGTCACGACCGACGGAGTGAACGTGCCGGCCGCGAGGCGATAGGCCTTGGTCTGCACCAGCCGCGGGTTCTTTTTTCCGCGGCCGAAACGGGCGTGCACGATTGCGTCGGTGTCGATGACGAGAACGTCGGACGGGTAGGAACGAGCCATATGAATTCAGAACGCAGAATGCAGAACGAAGAACGAAGAACGAGCGCCGGCACCCGTTCCGCGCGTTTCCGCGGACGGTGTCGATTCTTCATTCTGGTTTCGGCGGTCTGAATTCATCTTCTACTCCACGAACGTGACCTTGTTGATCTCGCGCAGCGTCGTCTGTCCCTGCACCACTTTGAGCAGCGCGCTTTCGCGGAGGAAGGTCATCCCTTCTTCTTTCGCGGCGCGTTTGATCTCAGCGGCAGGACGGCGGTCGAGAATCATGCCTCGAATACGGTCCGAGAGGTCGAGAAGTTCCGAGATTGCGGCGCGTCCGTGAAAACCGGTGCCGTTGCACTCGAGGCAGCCCGCACCTTCGTAAAACGTGCGGCCGCGATAGTCGGCCGGATCGAGTCCGGAGTCGGCCAGAGCGCGCTCCGAATACGTCGTCTCGCGCTTGCAGTGATCGCAGATCTTGCGCACGAGGCGCTGCGCGAGCACGCAGTTGAGCGCGGAGACGAAGTTGTAGAGATCGACCTTCATGTTGAGAAAGCGGCCGAGAACGTCGACGACGTTGTTCGCGTGCACCGTGGTGAACACGAGATGGCCGGTGAGCGCCGACTGCACCGCGATCTGCGCCGTCTCTTCGTCGCGAATCTCCCCGACCATGATCTTGTCGGGATCGTGGCGGAGGATCGAGCGGAGGCCGCGCGCGAAGGTGAGGCCTTTCTTCTCGTTGACCGGGATCTGCGTGATGCCGCGGAGCTGATACTCGACGGGATCTTCGATCGTGATGATCTTGTCTTCCGGCGACTGGATCTCCGACAGCGACGCGTACAGCGTGGTGGTTTTGCCCGAGCCGGTCGGGCCGGTGACCAGCACCATGCCGTACGGCTCTTTGATGAACTTGCGGAAGCGCGTCAGCATCGCCTGGTCGAAGCCGAGGATGTCGAGGCGAAGGTTCTTGAACTCCTTCGACATCGACTCCTTGTCGAGAATACGGATGACCGAGTCCTCGCCGTGCGCGGTCGGGACGACCGAGACGCGGAAGTCGATGGTGCGGCCGGTGATGCGCAGCTTGAAGCGGCCGTCCTGCGGCACGCGCTTCTCCGCGATGTCGAGCTCCGACATGATCTTGATGCGGGAGATGATCGTGGAGTGGTGGCGCTTGTCGATCGGATCGAGCGCTTCGTACAGCACGCCGTCGATGCGGTACTTGACGACCACCTCGTTGTCGCGCGTCTCGATGTGAATGTCCGAGGCGCGGCGCTGGATCGCGTTGAAGACGATCGAGTCGACCAGCTTGATGATCGGCGACGACTCCTGCTGCGTGATCGAGTCGATGGTCAGCGTCTCTTCGCCGTCCTCGTTCTCGTTCACGAGCTGCATGCGGAAGCCTTCGGTCGCTTCGTCGAGCACGCGCTGCGTCGACTCCGACTTCTGCAGCTTCTCGCGGATGCCGGCCGGGGAGGCCACTTTCACCTTGAGAGGCGCGCCGAGGAGCAGCTCCAGCTCGTCGAGCTTGAGCACGTCCGTCGGATCGCCGACCACGATCGTGATGTGGCCGTCCTCGCGATGCTCCGGCAGGAACTGATAGCGGATCATCAGGTCGAGCGGGATGTCGCGGAAGAGCTGGTGATCGCCCTGGAAATGCTCCAGGTCGACGAACGGGAACCCGTACTGGTCCGCCAGGCGGCGAGCGCGCGAGGTCTCCCCTGAGGGATCAGCGTTCTTGTAGAGCGTGCGATTCGGATCGGCGACCATGTTTTGTATTGAATAGACGAAACGCTACTGACTCGCTCCCACCGAGGAGAGACGGAACAGCGGAAGGTAAAACGCGTAGAGGAGCACCCCGATCACGCCGCCCATGACTACGAGGATCACGGGCTCGATTGCGGTGACCAGGCGCGTCAGTCTTGTCTCGATTTCCTCGTCGTAGAACTCGCTGACGTTGGTGAGCATTTCCGTCAATGCACCCGTCGACTCGCCCACCTTGATCATCTCGATGGCCATGTCGCTGATGACCCCGGTGCTCTCGAGCGAGCGCCACAGCGGCTCTCCTTCGCGCACGTTCTGCACGATCCCGGCGACCCTGGAGGAGACGAGCTGATTGGTGATCGACTGCGAGGCGATCTCGATCGACGGCACCATCGGCGTGCCGCCGGCCAGCAGCGTGCCGAGCGACTGCGTGAACTGGAGAATCGCGAAACGGTGGAGCACGCCTCCGACGAGCGGAATGTGCAGCTTCACCCGATCCCACAACAGGCGCCCCGAGGTCGTGGCCCAGCGATGCAGGATGAAAATCGTGGCGGCCGTGCCGCCGAGCACGAGCAGCACGTTCTGGCTCAGCAGCGTCGCGACGTTGATCATGAGCGTCGTGAACCACGGCAGCTCCGCGCCGAAACCGGCGAAGAACTCCGCGAACTTCGGGATCACGTACGTCAGCATCGCGAAGATCATGGCCATCGACAGCACCACCAGGATCACCGGGTAGACCAGTGCGCCGACGACCCGTTTGCGGAGCGCGACGATCATCTTCTGGTAGCGGAGAAAACGCTTCAGCACGCCCTCGAGGTCGCCTGAGCGCTCGCCCGAGCGGAGCGACGTCGAATAGATGGAGGGGAACATCGGGCCGTAGCCGGCGAAGGCGTCGGAGAGCGCGATGCCGGAGGTCAGCTTCTCGCGGATGTCCGCCAGAACCTCACGAAACCGGAGGTTTTTCTGCCGCTCGAGCATGATGTCGAACGACTGCACGATCGGCAGGCCGGCCCGAACCAGCGCCAGGAGCTCCTGATTGAAGAGCAGGAAGTTTTCGGTGGAGATGACCTTGCCGCCGCGCGGCAGGAGGTCGCGCAGCGAGAACGAGCCGCGCTTGACGGCGAACACATGCAGCCCCTGGCGGAGCATCTCTTCGCGTGCGGCGCGGAGTGAGTTCGCGCGCACGTGACGGTCGACGACGTCGCCGTCCGGGGTTCCGACTCTGAGGATGAATTCGGGCATCTAAGGCTTTCCTTCGCCACGACTTGGACGCGTGGTTGACC
>DASVRB010000164.1:0-12380 GCA_036388835.1 Thermoanaerobaculia bacterium
CGCCTGGAACGAGATCGCCGCCCTCGTCCCGATCGTCTTCTTCATGGTCTGGATCGGCGTCCACCCGAATACGTTCCTCGAGAAGATGGAGCCGAGCGTGAAGCACCTGTTGACGATGGTGAATGGCGGCGCGGAAGCGAGAACGCCGGTGTTGGCGCGCCGTGTTGCTGGTTCCTCGTTGCTGGTCGCTCGTGACTCATCGCCCGAGCCCCACATCACCAGCCACCAGCAACCAGCAACCAGCAAGAGCACCGGAGGTGCGCGATGACGCTCCAACCCCTCCTCGAGCCCGGCTGGGTCAACGCCATCCTTCCGGAGATCATCCTCGCCGTCGGCGGAATGTTCCTCATCCTCTTCGACGTATTCGTGCCGCGCGCGAAAGCGCTGCTCGCGCCGCTCGCGCTGATCATCTTCATCGTCTGCGCGTGGACCGAGAACCTCTGGACCGCGGGCGGGATCTTCTTCGGTGGGACGTACGAGATCAGCGGCATCACCATGATCTTCGACCTCACCTTCCTGCTGGCCGGCATGATGGCCACGCTGTTCGCACGCGAGTATCTCGAGCGCGAGCGGATGGACGACGGCTCGTTCTACGCCCTGCTGATGTGGGGGACGGTTGGGATGATGATGATGGCCAAGGGCCTCGACCTCCTGCTGGTCGTGCTCGGCCTCGAGATCCTCTCCATCTGCATCTTCGTGCTGGTCGGTTTCCACCGCCGCATCGCCGTCTCCAACGAAGCGTCGCTGAAGTACTTTTTGATGGGCGCGTTCGCCACCGGCTTCATCCTCTACGGCACCGCGCTGTTCTACGGCGCAACCGCGTCGACGAACTTCACGACCATGGGACGCTGGTTCGCCGCGAACGAAGCGACGCCGCTGCTCACCGTCGCTTTCGTCCTGCTCATGGCCGGCTTCGGCTTCAAGCTCGCGCTCGCGCCGTTCCATCCGTGGGCTCCGGACGTTTATCAAGGCGCACCGACTCCGGTCGCGGCCTGGCTCTCGGTCGCGCCGAAAGCGGCCACGCTCATCGCGCTGATCCGCCTCTTCGACGCGATGGCTCCGGTGCTGCCGAAGGTCGCCTGGATGAACATGGTCGCGGTGCTGGCCGTCCTCTCGATGGTGGTCGGCAACGCGGTGGCCATCGTGCAGCGCGATCTCAAGCGGATGCTCGCCTACTCCGGCATCGCGCACGTCGGCTACATGATGATCGCGATGCTCACGGTGCGCGATGACAGCGTCGCGGCCGTTGCCGTCTACACGATCACGTATGCGCTGATGAACATCGGCGCGTTCGGCGTCGTCTCGCTGCTGATGAAGAACGAGAACGATCCGCACACGCTCGACGACATCGCGGGCCTCGGCTTCCGCCGCAAGTTCTACGGCTTCGCGCTGGCGATCTGCATGTTCTCGCTCTCCGGCCTGCCGCCGACCGCCGGCTTCATCTCGAAGTTCTACATCTTCAAGACGGCCATCGAATCGGGACACACCACGGTCGCGCTGATCGGCATCCTCGCGTCGATCATCTCGGTCTACTACTACCTGCGGGTCGTCTACTACCTCTACATGAAGGAGCCGGCGGAGGGTTACGCGATCGGCACGCAGGGCGGCGTCTTCGCCCTCGGCGCGCTGACCATCGCGGTCGTCGGCATCATCGCCATCGGCGTCTATCCCTCGCCCCTTTTCCAGGCCGCCGGCAACGCGGCGCGGGCTCTGTTGCAGCAGTAAACCGACTGCATGGCCACGAACGAGCGTGAGGCGATCTCGGAGCTGACCACCGGCAGATTGTCGGTGTATCTCCGATGCCTCACGTTCCTCGAGGCGCAGGGACAGAAGACCGTCTCTTCGCACGAGATGGCCGAGCGGTTTCACCTCAACTCCGCGCAGATCCGGAAAGATCTGGCCTGTTTCGGCGAGTTCGGCACGCGCGGCGTCGGCTATGACGTCTCGCGCCTCAAGTCGAACCTCGTCGAGACGCTCGGCATCGATCGCACCCGCAACGTCATCATCGTCGGCGCCGGCAACCTCGGCATGGCGCTGGCCGACTACTCCGGCTTCAACACCAACGGCTTCCACATCGTGGCGATGCTCGACGCAGACGTCACGAAAGTCGGCCGCGCCTCACGCGCGGACATCCCGGTGGTGCCGTGGGAACGCTTGGGAGAAATCGTCCGCCGCAACCGCGTCGAGATCGGCATCATCGCCGTCCCCGCTCACGCCGCGCAGTCCGTCTACGACGCCCTCGCCGAAACCGGCGTGCAAGCCGTCCTCAACTTCGCCCCCGCCCAGATCAAGCTGCGCGAAGGGGTGAAAGTAAAGTCGGTCGACCTGCGCATCAACCTCGAATCGCTCTCGTTTCACTTGAAGAATCGAGAGGATGGGTTGATCGGGTAGAGCCCCCACCCCGTCATCCTGAGCGTCAGCGAAGGATCTCGAAATGCGACGACCGGCGCGTGTTGCTCCGGTCGTCGTCGCTGAGATCCTTCGCTAAAGCTCAGGATGACGAAAGAGGGAGAGCTCGTTTCATTTTGAAGAATCGAGAGGACGGGTTGATCGGCTAACGCGAACTCCCGTCATCCTGAGCGTCAGCGAAGGATCTCAAAATGCGACGACCGGCGCCTCCCTGTCACCCCGAGCGTAGTCGAGGCGCCTGGGCGGGCGGCGCGGCAGGCATGTGCATCGCGCCCCGCCCGCCCAGGTCCCTCGCTACGCTCGGGATGACACGAGCGTGTCACCTCACGCGAACGCGACCCGATTCCGCCCCGTCTCTTTCGCGTGATACAGCCGATCGTCCGCGCGTTTCGCAACCGCGCTGAAATCGTCGTTGGTGTTCCACTCGCTCACGCCGACGCTGATGGTGATGCGCAGGCCGTCGGCGATGTCGTTGAAATTCGTGACTTCCACCGCGACGCGCAACCGTTCCGCGACTTCGGCCGCGCGCATGGCGTTGGTGTCGGGCAGGACGACCATGAACTCTTCGCCTCCGGTGCGGCCCATCTTGTCGTGCTGGCGGAGCATGCTCTGGCAGGTGTCGGCAACGCGGCGCAGCACGACGTCGCCGGCGTCGTGGCCGTAGGTGTCGTTGATTCGCTTGAAGTGATCGATGTCGAGGGCGAGCATCGAGAAGCTCTTCCCTTCCGCGCGCGCCGCTTTGAGCTGCTCCTCCGCGAACGTCAGCACGTGCCTGCGGTTCGGCAGTTTCGTCAGCTCGTCGGTGAGCGCGAGATCGCGCATCCGCCGCGCGGTGGCGAGGTGCCGCAGCGCGAGGTAGATCAGGAAGACGATGATGATCGCGCTGAGGCCGATGGCCACGCGCTGCAGTTGCCGGATGTGCACGAGCGCGCGGTTTTCCTGCTCTTTCTTCTCCGTTTCGAACTGCACGCGCAGACGCGACACATGCTCGTCGCGCGCGCGAACGCTGAGCTTTTCGCGCACCGCCATCTGCTCGCCGCGCGCCTCGTACGCGGCGCGCCAGTTGCCGGCCGCCGCCAGCGCTTTGGCCCGCTCTTCTTCGGCCTTTTCGAGAAAGCGGTTGCTGCCGGTGGTCTTGAAATGCGCGCGCGCCGCTTCGAGATCGCGCAGGCCTTCGGCGCTCCGGCCGAGACGGAGCAGGACGCTGCCGCGAGCGAGGCGCACCTGCGCGATCGACTCCGCGTCTTCGTTCTTCTCGAAATGCGCGAGCGCCGGTTCGAGCATGGCCAGCGCCTCGGTGGATCGGCCGAGTTTGTTCAGCGTCACGCCGAGCGCGCGTTGCACGTCGGCGATCGAGCCGGCATCGCCGCGCTTCTGCTCCATCGCCAGCGCGCGCTCGTACTCCGCAAGCGCGGCGACGGGATCGCCTTTCGTGTCGAGCGCCGCACCGATGTTGTAGTGCGCCGTCGCGATCCCGGCCTCATCGCCTGACTGCTCGTTCGAGGCGAGCACCTGGCGGTAATACTCGATGGCGCGGTCGTACGCGGCGACACGACGGTCGGCGTAAAGATTGGCGATCGCATTCAGCGCGTACCGCTTCTGCTTCGGCGTCTCGCCATACGCGTACGCCTTCTGCAGATCGTCGATCGCCGCGTCGAACTGACCGCGGTAATGCCGCAGTTCACCGCGCAGCGCGAGCGCATCGGCCATCGCATCTTTCTCGCCGCTGCGCTCCGTCATCACGACCGCCTGCTCGTAATCCGCGGCCGCCTCGTTGATCCGTCCGTCGACGTTCTCGAAGACCCAGCCGCGGCAGGCGTGCAGATGACCTTTCAATGCCGCGGACTTCGCTTTGGGCAGCTCCTGCGCGACGAATGCGTGGACCTTTTTCGGGTCGGACGCAACCAGCTTCCAGCATGCATCGCTGATCGCCTCCTCGTCCGCGAACGCGTGCGGTGCGAGCAGCAGCAACGCCATGCATCCGCCGAGGAGTGCAGCGATTTTGGGCATGGGCAAACGATAGCCCAACTGCTACAGTGCGCGCGCATTTTTCAGCTTCGAAGGACGTCCGATTTGACTCTCAGCGCAGCGCAGCAGAACGAGACCCTCAACCCTTTCGAAATCGCCGTCAAGCAGTTCAACATCGCCGCCGAGCACCTCGGTCTCGATGCCGGTCTGCGCAAGGTCCTCTCCTCACCGAAACGCGCCCTCGTCGTCTCCATCCCCGTGCGCATGGACGACGGCCGCATCGAAGTCTTCGAGGGCTATCGCGTCCAGCACAGCATGGCCCGCGGTCCCGCAAAAGGGGGCGTGCGCTATCACCCCGGCGTCACGCTGGATGAAGTCAAAGCGCTCGCGTCGTGGATGACCTGGAAATGCGCCGTCGTGAACATTCCGTTCGGCGGCGGCAAGGGCGGCGTGATCTGCGATCCGTCGAAGATGAGCGCCGGCGAGATCGAGCGTCTTTCGCGCCGCTACTTCTCCGAGATCATGCAGATCGTCGGCCCCGAGCAGGACATCCCGGCGCCCGACGTGAACACGAATCCGCAAGTGATGGCGTGGTTCATGGACACCTACTCCATGACCCGCGGCTACACGGCCCTCGGCGTGGTGACGGGCAAGCCGCTTTCCATCGGTGGCTCGCAGGGCCGCAACGAAGCGACTGCGCGTGGCGTGCTCTTCACGACCATCGAAGCGATGAAGCGCCTCGACATGAATCTGGCCGGTGCATCGGTCGCCATTCAGGGATTCGGCAACGTCGGCGGCAACTCCGCGAAACTGTTCCACGAGGCCGGCGCGAAGATCATCGCGGTCTCGGACGTCAATGGCGCGATTCACAATCCGAACGGCATCGACGTGCCGAAGCTGTTCGAATACGCCGCGCGCGAGCGCCGCGTGACCGGCTTCCCCGGCGCGGATGCGATCGACGCCGACGCGCTGCTCGAACTGCAGTGCGACGTGTTGATCCCGGCCGCGCTCGAGAACCAGATCACGCTCAAGAACGTCGATCGCATCAAAGCGCGCATCATCGCCGAGGCCGCGAACGGCCCGACCACACCCGACGCCGACGTCATCCTCCGCGAGCGCGGCATCTTCAACATCCCGGACATCCTCTGCAACGCCGGCGGCGTCACGGTCTCGTACTTTGAGTGGGTGCAGGGCCTCTACTCGTTCTTCTGGGACGAAGCGATGGTCAACTCGCAGCTCGAGAAGCTGATGGTCAAAGCCTTCGCCGACGTCTACGACACCGCGCAAAAGTACAAAGTGGACATGCGCACGGGAGCGAACATCCTCGCGGTCGGAAGGGTGGCCGAGGCAAGCACGACGAGAGGGTTGTTTCCGTAGATCCAGTCGCGACCTCCGCCCCCACCCGTCATCCTGAGCGTTAGCGAAGGATCTCAGCCGCGACGGCCGTCGCATTTTGAGATCCTTCGCTGACGCCCAGGATGACGGGGAATGAAGTGGGACGACGCGCATCACGCCTCACGCGTTCAACACCTGCGACACCGCCTCGATCGCGATCTCCAGTTCGGGCAGCAGTTCCGCGGCCTTTGCGAGCTCCCCTTCCTTCGCCGCGATTTCGACTTCGCGCGCGAGGATCACGGCGCGGCCTTCGAAGTAGCTCAGCGAGCCTTTGAGCTTGTGCGCGTGCGACGCGAGCGACGCGGCGTCGCCGCGCGCGATGGCGTCACGCATCCCGCCGAGGAGCTCGGGGGTCTGGCGTGCGAAGGCGTCGCGCACTCGCGCGAGGAGCGCGGGATTGCCGGACGTGATCTCCGCAATCGCGTCGCGTGCGACCAGCGCTTCGAGCGCGGCCGCGAGCTGCTGCGCGACGACCGGCTTCGTCAGCACCGCGCTCATTCCGGCGGCGAGACAGCGGTCGCGATCGTCGCGTGAGACGTGCGCGGTGAGGCCGATCACCGGCGTCGTGCGCGACATCGCGCGGAAGCGGCGCGTGACCTCCAGGCCGTTGATGCCGGGCAGTTGCACGTCCATGAACACGGCGTCGAACGTTTTCGCGGCGAGCAGCGTCAGCGCCTCCTCGCCGTCCGATGCGGTGGTTGCGTCATGGCCGAGGCGGCGCAGCATCTCGGAGATCACCTCGCGGTTCACCTCGTTGTCGTCCACCGCCAGCACGCGCAGTCCGCCGCGCGCCTGGAACGCCGGCTGGAGCGTGTACTGCGCTGGCCGCGGCGCCTGGCCCAGGGCCGTGCCGATCGCGTCGAGCAGCTCCCTCTCGCCGATCGGACGCGCCACCTGCAGCGGATGCAGCGCGTGCTCGAGCGGCGACGTAATCACGATCTGCGGCTGCACCGCGATCGACGGATCGGCGGTCACCGCGCACGCGAATCGGCCGTGCGGCGGCACGTCGCTCGCGCGTGCGAACGACGTCGCGAACACACCACGCGAGCGGAGGATCTCCGCCAGCGCCGCGCGCGCCATCTCGGCCGGCTCGACGATCAGAATCGAGCGCCCCGCGAGCGTGCTCTCCCACGACTCGCGTTCCGGCGCCGCGCCGATCGCGTCGGCCGGCAGCGGGATCGTGAATGAGAAAACGCTCCCCGTCCCCTGCTCGCTCGACACCATCACCGTGCCGCCCATCGCGTCGAGCAGCCGCACCACGATCGAGAGTCCGAGCCCCGCGCCGCCGTAGCGCCGCGACAGCGACGAATCCTCCTGCGTGAACGGCTCGAAGATCCGCTGACGCACCGAGGGCGCGATGCCGACGCCGGTGTCGCGCACGTCGAAACGGATCTTTCCTTTCGCGTGCGTGACGCGCACCGCGATCTCCCCTTCGTGCGTGAACTTGATGGCGTTGCCGACGAGATTGAAGAGGATCTGGCGGAGCCGCACCGGATCGCCCCAAACCGTCTCAGGACAATCGGGATGCACAAAGTACGAGAGCGTGAGCCGCTTCGAGGCCGCGAGCGCGGCGACCGACTTCATCGTGTCGGTCATCAGTTGCCGCAGCGGAAAGTAGACCGGCTCGAGGTCGAGCTTGCGCGCCTCGATGCGGGAGAAATCGAGCACGTCGTCGATCATGCCGAGGAGCGTTTCGGCCGAGCGGCGAGCAGTCTCGAGACGGCGGACTGTCGCCTCGCCCGGCTCGTCATCGATCGAGAGCTGCAGCATTCCGATCACACCTTGAAGCGGCGTGCGCATCTCGTGCGACATGTTCGCGACGAACTCACTCTTCGCGGCGCTCGCCTCCTCCGCGCGCGCATGTTCCTCTTCGAGCTTGCGCACCAGCTCGCGCGACGCGCGCACCGCATCCGTGAGCCGCACGCGCCGCGACTCCGCGGTGCGCGCGCTGAGCGCGATGTAGACGCCGGCGAACAGCAGCAGCACGAGCTTCGCGATGGCCGGACCGCTCGCGATCGCGCGCCCGTCGATCCACATCACATACGCGAGCATGGCCGCGTAACAGGCGGTGCCGTACAGCGCGAATCCGAGGGCGCGGCGGAAGGTGGTCTGTACCTGATCGGCGACCCGCAGCAGCGGGATGAAGAAGAGCCAGCTCTGCTCGGCGCCGGAGTGGTAAATCGCAAACGTCCAGACCAGCAGGTCGCCCGAAAGCGCGGCCAGCGTCAGATCGACCGGCGGCTCGCGGCGCAACGCGGCGACGATCGCCACCCACGACGCGAGCGCCCACAGCGCGACCACGATGGTGGTGATCCACCAATTGCGCGGCTGCGCATGCTGGAACAGAAGGACGTTGTGAAAGTAGACCGCGAGCGAGAGGAAGATCGAGCCGATCGCACGCACCATCGGCAGCTCGTACGCTGCCAGACGCCACGTGCGCGCGCGGCGGCGGCTTTCGATCTGATCGCGATCGGTGGCGATCTCGGACATGCTCTCGTGCGGTTGCATGACGCGGCGCCCG
The DNA here is from genome assembly GCA_036388835.1 of Thermoanaerobaculia bacterium. Taxonomy (GTDB): domain Bacteria; phylum Acidobacteriota; class Thermoanaerobaculia; order Gp7-AA8; family Gp7-AA8; genus QHVT01. The sequence goes on from DASVRB010000164.1 coordinate 8,294, forward strand.
CGCATCCGCTGCTGACCGGCCGGCGACGCCCGCTCGCTACGAGCCGGCCGCGCCGGCGTCGCGCTGGCTGCGCTGCAGAATGCCACGGATCTTGGGCAGCAGCACTTCTTTCCGGATCGGCTTGCGGAGGAAGCCCGACGCCCCCATTTCGAGGCTCTGCATCTCGACTTCCGTGCCGGTCATCCCGGTGATGAAGAGCGCCGGCGTGTCGATCTGCTTCTGCAGCATGATCTCGAATACTTTGAGGCCGCTCAGCGTCGGGATGTTGATGTCGAGGACGAGCAGATCGAAGTGGCGCCGCCCGAGCTCGAGCAGCGCCGCGCCGCCGTCGGCGACCGCGACGACTTCATAGCCGGCGTCGGTGAGATAGCTCTCGATGAGGGCGGAGGAAACGAGGTCGTCTTCCACCACCAGAACGAGGATCGGCCGGTCGGGCTGCACGCGCGTTACCTCCCTCGGCGCAGGCGTTCGTTCGAGCGCCCGCTCGACTTCGCGAAACAGGCGCGTCGTTTCCTCGCCCGGCTCACGGTTGTATTCGCGGCGCAAAACGTCCGCGCATTCCTGATAGCGCCGCAACGCCGAATCGGGCCGCCCCTGCTCGAGCTGCAGCCGCATGAGCGTGCGATGCACGACCTCCTGCGACGGATCGAGCGACAACAGCCGCCCCGCCGTGTCGAACGCTTCCTCCCACCAGCCGGCGCGAATCTGCGTCGTCAGCAGATTGCCGAAGATCGCCAGCGCGCCGCGCCAGTACGTCAGTCGCCGCTCGGCCAGCCATTCGTCGAACTCGCGGATCCCGGTCGAGAAATGCTCGAGCAGATTGCCGCGATAGATGTCGGCCGCGGCGCGGATCGAGTTCATGGAAGGAGCGGAGATCAGCTCGTCGAAACGGCGCACGTCGACGTCCACCGTCTCCCGGTTGAAACGGACGCTCACGCCGTCGTCGAGGACGATGTCGTGCGGCAGGTAGCGCAACGCGTAATGCAGATCGCGAATGACCTCGCGCACCTGCGACTCCGCCCCCGGATCGCGGAAAAGCAGCCGCCCGAGCTCCGCCAGCGACGGCTTGCCGTTGATCTTGAGGGCGAGATAGACGATCAGCGCCTGCGTACGGCGGTTCCCGATCGAGAGCGCATCGCCTCGATAGTCAACGGCCGAGAAATCGCCGAGCAGACGAATTGAAAGGAGGACCATTCCTTAAGGAAGGAAGTGTAAGGCCAAATCGGAAATGGAAGATGTGAAGAAATTCGGGCGGGTGAGGCGTAGGCGAAAGATGAAACATGAACGTCGAACGGAGACCGTTCCCCTCCCGTCATCCTGAGCTTTAGCGAAGGATCTCAGCCGCGACGGCGTCGCATTTTGAGATCCTTCGCTGACGCTCAGGATGACGGGGCAGGGAAACGTCAGCGCTAAGTCCCGCTTTCTCAATTCTTCATTCTGCGTTCTGCGTTCTGCGTTCGGGTTCCGTGTTCCGCGTTCTACGTGGGCAACAACTCACTCGAACGCTCCCCGCGCCACCTCCCGCCCGACCACCACGTCATCCAGCCGAATGAACTGATTCCGCCCCCGGATCTCCCGCCGCGTGGAGATCAAGAGGCCGCCGATGCGGCGGTAGTCGTGGAACGCGACCACGGACGGCGCGTCCTCCGGCTTCGAGCCTTCGAGCTTCATGTGCCACTCGTCGACGAGGCCGGTGCGGCGATTCACCCACATCCAGTAAACGTCGCCCGGTGTGAGTCCGACGTTCTGAAACGAGAACCGCACCACGTCGTGCACCGTGCCGCAGGCGTCGGTCTTCTCGCCGTCGTACGTCCGTGTCACGCCGGGATCGAACGCTTTGAAGCCCATCAAAAGCCAGTAGGTGTCGTTGATGAAGCGCTGGTAGCCGAACTTCAGCAGCTCGGCCGGATCGGCCTCCGCCTTTCCGTTCTTCCACGCGCGGCCCTGCTTGGTATTGACGTTCATCACCACGCGCACCTCTTCGCCTGCGCGGTTGCGGCCGCTCACCGCGTAATCGCCGCTGAAGCGATCCCACTGCTGTTTCCACGATGCGAGAATCTGCCCCTCGCGCTCGACGTTGAACGTGAACGCGAAGTAGCGCGCGTCGTCCCACGCCGGCCCGGCAAGCACGTCCATTGCACGACGAGCCACCGAGTCGGCGGTCACACCCGCAGGAGCAGTGGCAGTGGTCGCAGCAGCATCCGCCGCGGCCTGTCCGTACGCAGCAACAGTCGAGAGAAGAACGAAAGCGCTGATGAAGAAGCGTCGTGTCATCGGCCTACTCTAACGCCAACATGCCGAACCACTCCGCAGTTCGCGACCGCATCGTGATCACCGGCGTCGGGGCGCTCAGCCCGAACGGCGTCGGCCGCGAGAACTACTTTTCGGCCATGCGCGAGGGGCGCAGCGGCGTCCGGACGATCACGCATTTCGAGCCCGGCTCGCTCCCCTGCCGCATCGCCGGCGAAGTCGATTTCGATCCGACGCGGTGGGTCGATGAGAAGAATCTGAAGCACGTTTCGCGCGTGGTGCCGATGGCCATCGCCGCGGCCGACGAGGCGCTGCGCGATGCGAAGCTCGACCCGCAGGCGGTCGATCTGGAGACGCGCCGCACGATCGGCGTGATGCTCGGCTCGGGCGGCGGCGCGGTGGAGTTCAGCGAGCGGATGTACGAGCTCTGGTACCGCGGCGCCGCGAAACAAGCATCGGTGTATTCGGTTCCATCCGGCACGATCGGCACGATCGCCTCCGAGATCTCGATGGCGTACGACCTCCACGGCTTTTCACATCTGATCTCGACCGGCTGCACGTCGTCGACCGACGCGATCGGTTACGCCTACCGCAATCTGAAGCTCGGCGTCTGCGATTACGTGGTGGCCGGCGGCGCCGACGCGACGATCACGGAAGGGGTGCTCACCGGGTTCTGCATGATGCGCATCGTCACGAACACGCACAACGACGATCCGTCACGCGGCTCGCGCCCTTTCACCTCGAACCGCGACGGTTTCGTCCTCGGCGAGGGCGCGTGGATGTTCGTGATGGAGCGCGAGTCGACCGCCCGCGCGCGCGGCGCACACATTTACGCCGAGGTTGCCGGGTATGCGTCGACGTGCGACGCGTACCACCGCGTACGCATGGACGACTCGGGCGAAGAGCCGGCCCGCGCGATGATGCTGGCGATGAAAGACGCGGCGGTCGATGCCACGGAAGTCGGCTACGTCAACTACCACGGCACGTCGACCGACCTGAACGACCGCGTGGAGACCCGCGCGGTGAAACGCGCGTTCGGCAAACACGCCAGCAAGCTCGCCGGATCGGCCACGAAGTCGATGATCGGCCACCCGCAAGGCGCCTGCGGCGCCGCCGGCGTCGCCGCGACGCTGATGGCTTTCCGCGACGACATCCTTCCGCCCACGATCAATCTCGACACTCCCGACCCGGAGTGCGATCTCGACTACATCGCGAACGAAGCGCGCAGCGCGCACATCGACGTCGCGGTCTGCAACACGATCGCCTTCGGCTCGAAGAACTCCGCGCTCGTATTGCGGCGGGTGTAGGCGCGGGGAGACGACCGGGAGCGCCTCCGGCGGGCCGGCGGGGCCGGCAGCCCTTGTTGCTTCGCGATGCGCGCGCCTCTCGCGTGATACCAGGGCTGCCGGCCCTGCCGGCCCGCCAGAGGCGCTCCCGTCGTTCTTCCTCACCCATGCATGGCGATGGACTGGTACACGTTCGCGTAATGCCACGCGGCAGCGGCGAGCAGCGCTGCGCCGGCCGTGCAGGCGGCGGCGATGGCGGAACGATGCTGATCCAGTCGCAGCGTCGTTCGCGTTCGGGAGAGGAACAGCCAGGCGAACGAGATCGCGGCGCAGGCGGCCATCGTCACGGCGGGAAGCATCGCTTGCCGCAGAGTGATCAAGGGGATGCCGGTGCCGTCGACGATCTCTCGCATGGTCAGGATCTGTGCGAGCACGTTCAGCGCGAGCACGGCGGTCAATGCGATTGCAAACAGCCGAACGCGGCGCGAGATGGGCGGATAGGACGAGTGATCGTCACGTGGGGAGAAGCGGTCCGCGATCCAGATGACCGC
>DASVRB010000165.1:0-6798 GCA_036388835.1 Thermoanaerobaculia bacterium
GCCGACGAGAAACGGGATGATCTTCACCGCCACGTCGAAGCCTTCCTTCGCCCCGTCCACGAAGACGTCGTACACCTTCACTTTGCGGATGATGCCGACCAGCGGGATGAAAACGAGCAGCACCGGGATGGCCCACAGCGAGATCGCCTCGAGCGTCGCGCGCATCACTGCGTCACCTCCACCACCTCGGCCGGATCGTTCTCACCACGGCGATAGAAACGTTCGAGCAGGCGCGCCGAGAGCAGCGCCGCGAGCGTCCCGATGGCCGTCGCGACGAGCGTCGTCCCGATGATCACCGTCGGCTCCTTCGAGCCGGCCGCGGCGAGCACGCCGATCATCGTGGCCGGCACGAGCTGCACGCCCGAGGTGGTCAACGCCATGAACGTCACCATCGAATTCGTGGCGGTGTCTTTCTTCGGATTCAGCGTCTGCAGCTCTTCCATCGCTTTGATCGAGAGCGGCGTCGCGGCGTTGTTGAGACCGAGCATGTTCGCGGCGACGGACAACACGATCGCGCCGTTGGCCGGATGATCCGGCGGCACCTCGGGGAAGAGCCAGCGCATGACCGGACGCAACGCGCGGCCGAGAAGTGTGACCAGGCCCGCGGCCTCCGCAATGCGCATGATGCCGAGCCAGAGCGTCATCACGCCGACCAGACCGATCGCGATCTCGACCGCGGTTTTCGCCGAGTCGACCGCCCCTTTCGTCACCGCGTCGGCGGTGCCGTTGAACGCCGCCACCACCAGCGCGATGGCCATCAAACCGAACCAGATGTAATTCAGCATGCGCGGGATGGTAGCGTACGAGCCGAGTGCTTCGGCCGCTTCAAATCTGCATCGCCTTATTGCTCGTGAGCGCATGCGCGCGCGACCGCGCCATGACCCGTCTGGACGGCGACTGGCAGCACGCGCGCAGCGGCGAAGCGGTGCGGATGTGGACGCGGATTCCGGCCGCGCCTGCCGATCCACAGCTCGTCTTTCGTTCGTACGCGGATGCGTTCACGATCAGCGTCGACGCGCGCCGCGTCTATGCATTCGAGGACGTGCACTCGCGCGGCCGCCTCACGCTGCACGTCGTGCCGCTGCCACCCGGCAGCGCCGGCAAACAGCTCGAAGTCTTCGTTCCACACGCGCGGCAATCGACGCTCTTCGGCGACTCGTTCGTCCTGGCCACGACCGCGACGTTGCCGTTCGCCATCCGCTCCGTTGCGACCGGCCCGCTGCGCGAGAAGACGACCGACATCGTGCTCGGCCTGATCTTCATTGCCGTCGGTGTGATCGCGTTGATTGCCGCTGCGCTGCGTCGCCGCGGCGATGTGCTCGCGCTTGCAGGGATGGGCGCGTTCACCGTGCTGTACGGCGTGCGTCTGATCGCGGAATCGTACGTGCCGCTGCTCCTCGGCGGATCGCTGCAGGCGCGCGATTACGTCTCCGCGTGGGTCACGTACGTCATCCCGATCCCCGGCTGGTTCGTGGCGCGGCGGCTGATCGGCGCCGGCTGGCGCTCATCGCTGCGACTGCAGGTCGCCGTCTTCGCGCTGTACGCGCCGATCGCGATTGCCGTCGATCTCGTCACGCGTACGCCCGGCTCCGTCGAGCAGATCAACAACGTGCTGGTCATCGCCGGCGGATTGAACATCCTCTTCAATCTCCTGATGACGCGGCGCGCGCCGACGCAGGAGCTGCGCATCGTGCTCGCCGGCTCGCTCGTGTTCATGCTGTTCGCGGTCGGCAACAACCTCTCGGCGCTCGGCCTGCTGCCGTGGCGGACGGACGTGGAGGCGATCGGATTCGTCGCGTTCATCGCATCCCTCGGATACGCGGCGACGCGTGCATTCGCGCGCGGCGAGCGCGATCAACTCGCGCTCGAGCACGAGCTGCGCACCGCGCGCGAGATCCAGCAGTCGATCCTCCCGCGCTCCATGCCCGCCGTGCACGGTCTCGCGTTCGATACCGGCTACGATCCGGCGACCTCGGTGGCGGGCGATGTGTACGAGTTTCTGCGCGTCGACGAGAAACATGTCGGCGTGCTGGTCGCCGACGTCGCGGGCCACGGTGTACCGGCCGCGCTGATCGCGGCGATGGTCAAGATCGCCGCGTCGTCGCAGGCGCGGCTCGCGGACGATCCGGCGGCGCTGCTCGACGCGCTCAACACCACGTTGCGCACCGAAGTGCGGCGCGCGTTCGTCACCGCCACGTATCTCTGGTTCGACATGGAACAGCGGCGTGTGTCGGTGTGCAACGCGGGGCACGCGCCGCCGCTGCTGTATCGCAACGGCGCGTTTCAGGAGCTCGGCGCGCACGGCGTGCTGCTCGGCCGTTTCGCCGGCGCGCGCTACGAAACGCAAAGCACCGCGCTGGAGCCGGGCGATCGCATCGTCGCGTTCACCGACGGCATCGTCGAAGCGCGCAACGCGCGGGACGAGCAATTCGGTGAAGTCCGTCTGCAGGAAGCGATCGCGCGCGGAACGGCCGCGGAAACGATCGCGGCGGTGCATCGGTGGCGCGTCGAGGATGACGCTGACGACCTCACGATCGTCGTCGTCGACGTCACACCATGAAGACGCGATCCTGCTCGCTGCGCACCACGCGGTAGCACTCGCAGGCGGCGCGCTCGAGGCCCGCGCGGCTAACGATGGTCGTGCTGCCGCGGCGATGCTGAATCAGTCCCTCTTCCTGCAACTTCAGCGCGGCTTCGGTCACGCCGGGACGGCGGACGCCGAGCATCGTGGCGAGGTACTCGTGTGTGATCGCGAGCTCGTTGCTGCCGATGCCGTCGCTGCTCATGAGCAGCCAGCGGGCCATGCGCGCTTCGACGGAATGCTTGCGATTGCAGGCGGTCGACTGCGACGCGATGATGAACAGGGAGTGAACGTAGCGGTGCAGCAGCTCCTGCAGTCTGCGACTGACCATGAAGCGCTCGCGCAACGCGGCGGCGCTCACGCGAATCGCCTCACCCGGAATCTGTACGACCGTCTGCATGGATGTAGAGGTGGCGTTCAGGATCACCGGAATCCCGACCATCCCCTCCTGCCCGACCGATCCCGCCTCAACGGTCGAGCCGTCTTCGAGCACGGTCACGAGCGATGCGAGGGCGGAGAGCGGAAACCAGACGTCGCCGATCTCTTCGTTTGGACGGATGAGCGGCGTGTGGAGATCGAGCGAATGACGTTCGGCGTGCGGCTCCAGAGCTTCGCGATCCTCCGCGGGAAATGCCTCGAGAAGCCTGTTCATGGCGGCGGATTCTATAGACTCCGGCCGTGCGCCGTGTATGGTTTTTCCTCCCCCTGATCGCCCTGGCCTGCGGCCCGCGCGAGACGCCGCAAACGCCACCCCCGGCGCGGCCGTCGATCCTGCTCGTGACGCTCGACACCACCCGCGCCGATGCGATCGGCGCCGACACTCCTGCATTCAACGCGGTCGCCGCGCGCGGCCGCCGCTTCACGCAGGCTTACGCGACGGTGCCGCAGACGCTGCCGTCACACACGTCGATGCTGACCGGCATGTATCCGGCCGGTCACGGCATTCACGAGAACGCGCGCTATGTCGCGGCCTCGCATCCACTCGCCTCGGAACGATTGCAGAAGGCGGGCTATCGCACCGGCGCGTTCGTTTCGGCCTTTCCGCTGGCGCGCCGTTTCGGGCTCGCGCGCGGCTTCGATACGTATGACGACGAGCTGCCGCGCGGCGCGCAGGAGCGCCCCGCGAACGACACCAACGCGCGTGCGCTGGCGTGGCTGGAGCAGCAGAGCGGACCGGTGTTTCTCTGGGTCCACTATTTCGAGCCGCACGCGCCGTACGAGCCTCCGCGGGAACTGCGCGCGCGTTACGCCGGCAACGAGTATCGAGGCGAGGTCGCGGCGATGGATCGGCAACTCGGCCGCCTCATCGACGCGTTCCGTCAACGGCATCCGAACGGCGCGATCGTCGTCGCGGCCGATCACGGCGAAGGCCTCGGCGAGCACGGTGAGCGCGAGCACGGGAACCTCGTCTATCAAAGCACGATGCACGTGCCGCTGGTCGTGGTTGGACCGGGCGTCGCGGCCGGTGTCGAGAACGCGCCGGTCAGCACGCGACGCGTGTTCCACACGCTGCTCGACTTTGCCGGCATCGCGTCCGAGCACAGCCTGCGCGCTGTGTCGAACGAAGTGGTGGTCGGCGAGTCGATGATCCCGTTTCTGCAGTTCGGATGGCAGCCGCAGGTGATGGCGATCGAAGGGCGGCAGAAGACGATCAACGCAGGCCGCATCGAGGTGTACGACGTAATCGCCGATCCGCGAGAGACGCGCGATCTCGCGAAGAGCGCGGAGCTGTCGCGCGGCGTGCGTCAGGCGTTGCGCGAGTATCCGATCCCCTCGCCTGCCGCGACTCCGACGGCGGTATCGGACGAAGATCGTCGCCAGCTCGCGGCCCTCGGATACATCGCCTCCGAGGTGAAGCCGGTCATTCGCGCGGACGCGCCGCGCCCTGCCGACATGGCGCCCCTCTTCGAGCCGATCGAGCGCGCGTCCGCGCTCTTTGTGGCCGAGCAGTACAGGGCCGCGATTCCGCTCCTCGAGCAGATCCTGAAGGCAGATCCGGACAACCTCATGACCACGCTGCGGCTCGCCGTCGCACACTCTGCCCTCGGCGACAACGGCGCGGCGCTGCAGGCGTTTCGGAAGGCGCAGGCGCTCGCCCCCGCGTCGCCCGATGTGCGTCATTACTTGGCCATGCATTACGCGAAGATCGGCGATGTTGCGAACGCCGCACCGCTGCTCGAGCAGGTCGTCGCCGAATCGCCCGACCGTCTGCCGGCGCTCGAAGCATTAGCGGACGTGCGCGAGCGCCAGAACCGTTTCGCCGACGCACTGACGCTCCGCCAGAAAATTCATTCGATGAAAACCCCGACGCCGGCGGAGCTCGCGCATCTCGGCGTGCTGGCGATGGAGCTCGGGCAGACGCCGATTGCACTCGACGCGTTCGAGAAAGCGCGCGCGCAGCAGGGCGCCGCGTTTCAGCATCACCTCGAGCTCGGCGTGCTCTACCTCGATGCGCGCCGTTACGCCGAAGCGCGTGATGCCCTCGATCGCGTTCCTGCCGCGCATCCCGCGTATGCGATGGCGCTCTTCAAACGCGCGCAGGTCAGCGTGCTGCTCAACGAGCCCGATCGCGCGTCGCGCATCGCCGCGGCACGCGCGCGGGCCGATGAAACGACGCGCGTGCTCAACGAGCGCGAGCGCTTGTTTCAGTAAGCGCACAAACAAAAACGCCCGGCTGTCGCCGGGCGTTTTCATTGCGACTCGAGAGTGGATTAGAAGAGGAAGCGCGCTGCGAGCTGAATGCGGCGCGGAGCGTAGAACGAGCGGAACTCACCAAACGTCGGCGAGCTCACGGCCGGCTGCGGGTTGTAGCCGGTCTGACGATCCAGCACGTTGAAGACTTCCGCGGCGAGCTGCAGGTTGTAGCCACGGATTCCGAAGTTCTGGATGTAGCTCAGGTCGAGCTGGTGATGCGCCGGAGTGCGGCGGCTGCCCGCCGGCTCGGCGTAACGGCCGGAGTCGCTCGTGCTCGACGTCAGCGAAACGTACGGCAGATAGCTCCAGGCTTCCCACGGATGTCCGGACTGGTACAGGCCGAATGCGCCCACGGTTGCGTTCCACGGCAGGTCATACGTGCCGTAAAGCTTGAGCAGGTGCGGACGGTCGCCGCGCAGGCGGCCATAACGGTTGTTCCAGATCTGACGGCCGGCGGCGTCCGCGATCAGCGACGAACCGATGAACGTGTTCATGTCGTTGACGGCGGTCGTGTTGTCCTGGTCGAAGTTGCCGTAGTAGTGGCTGAACGTGTACGAGCCGCGCACGCTCGCGCGGTTGTGGCGCCAGTCTGATTCGACCGTCGCCTCGAGGTGCTTGGTGAACGCGCCGTCGAGCTCCGCGATCACGTAGCTATTGGCGTTGCCGCCCGTGCCGATCTGCGTCAGCTTGGCAGCGAGGTCCGGGATGTAGAGCTCGTGCGGAATGTTGCTCGGAGCGCCGAACGCAACGCGCGCGTTGTTGTTCGTGTCTTCCCAGAAATGATCGGTCTTGCGATAGCGGCCGTACACGCGCGCCGACCAGGCGCCCGTGAGCTGCTGCTGCGTTCCAATGAGGTACTCGTTGACGGTGCGGGGGGTGAGATTGTCGGCGAACAGCTTGCCGGTCGATCCGCGATTCGGCTCGACGCCGATCAGCGTGCCGGTCGCGTCAAAGTAGGCGTTGATGCTGACCGCGAGGTTACGTGCCCACGACGCGGCGCGGGGCAGCGAGGAAGCGGCCGGGTTGTAGCGGGCGTAGCTGAGGTAAACGTTGTCGCTGCCGTTGTAGGCCCACGTCGTGCCGAGGCGCGGCTGGATCTGCTCGCCGAAACGGATCTTGTACATCTCATAACGGTTGCCCGGCGCGGCAACGAAGCCGGAGACGGTGTCGGACTCGCGGAGGCCCTGACCGAAGAACGTGTCTTGGCTGATGACGGCGCCGACGTTGAACGACCAGTCGTTCCAGCGGATCGTGTCGTTCAGCTCGACGTTGATCGTTTCGACTTCCGATTCGATCGGCGGGATCGTGCCGAGCGACTGCTGCTGGAACGCGGCCTGGAAGAAGATCGGCTGACCGGCGCACGAGGTGACGGTCGAGGGGCAGTTGGTGCGGCCGCCCGGGACCGTGATCTGGCCCCAGCCATTCGACCGCCGGACCAGCGTTTCGCTGTCCGCGTTCCACTGCACGCCGGTGTGCAGGTCGTGCGCGATCGTGCTTCCGAGCGTCAGGTCGTACGTCGCCTG
>DASVRB010000166.1:0-4664 GCA_036388835.1 Thermoanaerobaculia bacterium
TGAAGCGCGTCGTGAGGGCGCTTGGGCGCTTAGGCGCTTGGGTGATTCATTGCTCGTGGCACGAGCGCCGATTGGTTGGACGCTGGTTGATTGCGAAGCTCATGTTCGAGCAGCGCATCACCCAAGCGCCTCCGCGCCTAAGCGCCTACGCGCCTCGAATCATACGAGCTCGAGAATGTGTCCGAGCTTCTGCTTCTTCGTCTCGAGGTACTTTTGCGTCGTCGAGGACGGCGCGATCTCGAGCGGTACGCGCGCGACGATCTTCAGGCCGAAGCCTTCGATGGCGACGTACTTGGCGGGGTTGTTGGTCAGGAGGCGGATCTTGCGCACGCCGAGGTCGCGGAGAATCTGCGAGCCGGTGCCGTAGTCGCGGATGTCGGGGGCGAAGCCGAGCTTCGCATTCGCCTCGATGGTGTCGTCCCCGCCGTCCTGCAGCTCGTACGCGCGCAGTTTGTTGATGAGGCCGATGCCGCGTCCTTCCTGCAGTAAATAGAGGATGACGCCTTTCCCCTCGGCCGCGATCATCTCGAACGCCCGCTCGAGCTGGTCGCCGCAGTCGCAGCGGCTCGAGTGGAACACGTCGCCGGTGAGGCAGGAAGAGTGGACGCGCACCAGCACCTCGTCCTCTTCCTTGATCTCCCCTTTGACCAGCGCCACGTGCTCTTCGCCCGTGATGTCGCTCTGGTACGCGTAGACGCGGAACTCGCCGTGATTCGTCGGAAGCTTCGGCGACGCGAGGCAGTGCACGTGCTTCTCGTTCTGCATCCGGTACTTGATGATGTCGGCGACCGAGATGATCTTCAGCCCGTGCTTGACGGCGAACTCCTTGAGGTCCGGAAGCCGCGCCATCGTGCCGTCTTCATTCATGATTTCGCAGATCACGGCCGCCGGCTGCACGCCGGCGATCTCCGCGAGATCGACCGATGCTTCGGTCTGACCGGCGCGCTTCAGCACGCCGCCTTTTCTCGCGCGCAACGGGAACACGTGACCCGGCCGCGCCAGATCGTGAGGCCGCGTCCGCGGGTCGATCGCCACGCGGACCGTCTCGGCGCGATCGCGCGCCGAGATGCCGGTGGTGACGCGCCCGCGCGCCTCGATCGAGACGGTGAAGGCCGTCCCGAAATTCGTGGTGTTGTTCTCCACCATCAGCGGCAGCTCGAGCTCGTTGCAGCGCTCCTCGGTCAACGCGAGGCAGATCAACCCGCGGCCGAAACGGGCCATGAAATTGACCGACTCCGCGGTGACGCGTTCGGCTGCGATACAAAGATCGCCCTCGTTCTCGCGATCCTCGTCATCGACGATGATCACGAATTCTCCGCGGCGATAGAGCTCGGCTGCTTCCTGGACAGTGGTGAACGGCATAAGTTATTTTCGATTCTAAATCATTCGACGACGCGGAACTTCTCGGAGACGGTGTACGACGCTTTTTTCACCGTATCGATCAGCTTCAGCGTGAAGGTGTAATCGCCCGGTTTGAACGACGAGAGCGGGATGGCGTTGCCGACACCGTAGTGGCCCGGCACGCCTTTGATCTCGATCGCTTCGACTTCGCGCGGCGGTGCCGACATCTTCTTCTTGTTGCCCGCGGCGTCGGTGCCTTCGACGTCGATCTTGATCTGCACTTTCGGCACGGCAGCGACCGGAACCGCGCCCGCTGCGGCTTCGGGGATGCCGGGGTTGCGCAGCTCGACGAAGTACCAGAGCTCATCCGACGGACGGAACGTGCGGTCGCCTTTCGGCACCACCTTCAGCCCGCCGAATGCGAACGGATCGGTCGAGCGCTGCGCCGCCGTCAGCGGAAAAACGTTGTTCGAGAGAATCAACGACGAGATCGTCGAGGCGTCTTTGTCGATGCTCCCGGCGAGCTGCATGTCGGTCGACACGATCGTGAGCGGCTTGCCGTTCTCGGCAAGACCGAAGAATCCGCGATGCTTCCCGGCCGGCAGTCCGGTCAGCGAGCGATCGACATAGAAATCGTCTTTCGACGCGACCAGCGTGGCCGGCACTTCGAACGCGCTGACGCTCTTGCCCGTCTCGTCGTGCACGACACCGAAGAACGTCAGGTTCTCCGACGCGGTGAGGCCGCTCGACTTCGGCACGTACAACATCACCGGGACAAAGTACTCGCCGCCGGCCGTCACGTACTCGCCCCAGGTCGCGAACGCCTGCTTCGAATACGGGCTCTTCGACGCGGCCCTGAACTCGGCGACCGCCGAGGCCAGCGCTTCCGTCGTCAGTGCCGTCTGCATCACCGGCGCGGCAACAGGGATCGGCACAGGCACAGCCGATTCGGCGACCGCGGACGGCGCGATCGACGCGAGCGTCACGTCCGGCTGCTTGATGGCCGCCTTGATGGCGCGCGCCTGAGCGCCCGCGTAATCGACGCCCGAGCCGCGCTCCATCGTGAACTCGCTCTTGCCGTGCCGGTCGCTGAAGCGCATCACGGCTCGGCGAACGTTGAAGATGGCGCGCGCTTCCTCGCCTTCGTACGTCCAGATCTGCGTCTCGTTCTTGTCCGTCGCCTGAGGACGGGTGAGATCGGCGCCGCCGCTCTGGTACTGCCCGCCGCTCCCGATGGCCTGGCCATCCGGGCCGATGCTCGGGGTGCCGATGCCCTGCGGCATCGACGACTCGCGCTGGTTGCCGGTGCGCTCGATCTTCTTCGGGGTGCCGAAGAGAACGAGCGTGCGGCCGCGGTCGGTCAGTGCGCCGCGCATCTGCTCGCTCGGGAAGCTCTTGTCGGCAGTCGCTACCCGCTTTTCAAATTCCTCGCGGAACTCGTTGCGCGGGGTGCCGGCGCTCGGGTCGCGCCGCGCCCAGAAGAGGATGACGAACTCGCGCGCCTCGGCGTCGGTCGTCAGCGTCTTCCATTTCGCAGTCTCCTCGGGGGTCATGAGGAACTGCACCGGCCCGGCCGCCCACTCGGTGTACTGCGACGAGATGGCCGCTGCGGCATTGAGTGCAAAAGCGGCCGCGAGCGCGGCCGTGATCAATGGTTTGAGTCTCATCGATTCTCCAGAGATCCTCGAAACATTTACTGCTGCTCGAAATTCTCCATCTCGTCGTACAGACGATCCATCTCGGCGTCGATCTCGTCCTGCTTGAGAATGCCCTTGCGCACGAGGAGCGTCGCGAGGCTGTGCAGAAGGATCCCGTTCTCGATGATCATCTGCTCGATCTGCTCGTCGTCATCCTCGTATTCCGCGTCGTTGTTGCGATCGATGTCGTCCATGCTTCCATCCCTCCTTCAATCGCTGCCCGTACTGCCGGCAACATGCTCCTCGGTGTACCACTGGCAACCGCCTACTGTCCACCCGTAAAATCCGCCGCACATGAAACGAGCTGTGCTTCTTCTTCTCATCGTCGCGTCTCTCTCCTGCGGTAAGCGCGAGGGGGCGTCGAGCCGCGGATCGGGCCAGCCCGCGAGCAACACCGCGGTGCAGCCGTTCCGCGTCGGACTCCTCACTCCCGGCTCGATCAACGACGGCGGCTGGACCGCGCGGGCGTGGGAAGGGGCGCAGCGAATCAAAATCGAGATGAACGCCGAGATCTCGCATCAGGAAACGAAAACGCCCGCCGAGATGAACGAAGGCTTCCGCGCGTTCGGCGCGAAAGGGTTCGACCTCGCGTTCGGCCACGGCTTCGAGTATCAGGATCCGGCGAAGCAGGCCGGCACGCAGTATCCGCAGACCATTTTCATCACGACCTCGGGGAACACGGTCGCGCAGAACGTCGCGCCGATGCGCTTCCAGATCGAAGAAGCGACGTACATCCTCGGCGTGATCGCCGCGCGCGAATCGAAGACCGGCAAGGCTGGTCTCGTCGGCGGCATCAACGTCCCGTCGATCGCCTCGTCGTTCCTCGCCTTCAAGGCGGGCGCGCAGTCGGTGAACCCGAAGTTTGAAGTGCGTGAGATCTACACCGGCAACTTCGACGATCCCGGTGCGACCCGGCTGGCCACGCTCTCGCTCATCAACGCCGGTTGCGACTACGTTTTCCATCAGACCAATGAAGCGGCATCAGGTGTCTTCCAGGCGTGCACGGAGAAGAAGATCCGCTGCTTCGGCGCGAACGCCGATCAGAGCTCGCAGGCGCCCGACTCGATCGTCGCCTCCGCGGTGGTCGACGTCGCCGGCGCGTATGTGGCGATGGCGAAGATCGTTCGAGAGGGACGCTTCAAGCCGGAGATCCAGCACTTCGGAATGAACCAGGGGACGGTGTCGGTGGTCTGGAATGACAAGCTGAAGGCGTCGTTGAAGCCCGAGACCATCGCTGAAGTGGAGCGCGTGACGAACGACATCAAGAGCGGCGCGGTCAAACCGCCGGCCGGCTTCTGATCGACGCGTTTCGCCGCATTCTGAGATCCTTCGCCCACTCGGAATGACGGTCGCGCTTTCCCGCATCGTAAGAACGTTCGGCGCCACGCGCGCGGTCGACGACGTCTCGCTCGAGATCGGCCGCGGCGAGATCGTCGCGCTGGTCGGCGAGAACGGCGCCGGCAAAACGACGCTGATGCGCATCGCCGCCGGCGAGCTGTCGCGCGATTCCGGCTCTGTCACTGCGGACGGCCGCGTCGAAGTGGTGCATCAACATTTCATGCTGGTCAACGAGTTGACCATCGCGGAGAACATCGCTCTCGGCCGCCCCTTCCGGTTCGCGACACG
>DASVRB010000167.1:0-4747 GCA_036388835.1 Thermoanaerobaculia bacterium
GCCGCCGTAGGTTTCGCACAGGAGCCGCTGCCGATTACGAAACGGTTCGGCAACGGAACGCGTGGGTGGGGACGAAATCCCGGTTGCACGGGACCATCACGGTTGCGGCGGCGGGATGCGAGCGCCGACACTGCCGCGCAACGTGAAGCGCGTCCTTTTCCGCAGCGCGGCCATTGCCGCCGCCATCGTCACCGGTTGGGCCATTCTCGGCGTCTTCTTCATCACCCAGGACGCCGCGCTGGCGACGCTGCGCGGCGGCGGCCCTCCGCTCGACGAGCTGGCCATCCGCGGGATGCTCAGCGTCACGCTCTGGCTCCTCCTCACGCCGTTCGTCCTTTATCTCGCCCGCGGCACGCGCGCGTTCAAAGGGGTCGCACTGGTCGTCTCATTCGCGCTCCTGCGCTGCCTCATCGGCGTGCCTCTGTTGGCGCTGATGCAGGAACGGCCGATCAGCCGCGCCGACCTCACGATGCAGTTCGGCGCGCAGTTTCACAGCGGCGTCACGCTCGCGGCACTCATCGTCATTGCACGCGTGCTGTACGACGCCGCGCGCACGGTTCGCGAGAAAGAGCGCCGCGCGCTCACGCTCGAAACGCAGCTCGCGCGCACGCAGCTCGAGCAGTTGCGCGGACAACTCCAGCCACACTTTCTGTTCAACGCCATCAACGGCATCGCCGCGCTCGTGCACACCGATCCGAACCGCGCGGACGAGATGCTGATGGAGCTCGCCGCGCTGCTCCGCTCGACGCTCGACCTCGGCCGCAGCGACACGATTCCGCTCCGCCGCGAGCTCGAACTCGTCGATCACTACCTGCGCATCCAGACCATGCGTTTCCACGATCGTCTGCAGGTCCGGCGCATCATCGACACGACGGCCCTCGGGTGCGAGGTGCCGGCGCTGCTGCTGCAGCCGCTGCTCGAAAATTCGTTGCGTCACGTCATCGCGCAGCGGCCGGAAGGGGGCCACATCGCCATGAGCGCCCGCCGCGCCGCCGGACGGCTGCTCCTGCGCGTCGAGGACGACGGCCCCGGCTTCGATCCCGCCACCGCAAAGCTCGGCGTCGGCATCAGCAACACCATGGCCCGGCTCGAACAGCTGTATCGCGGCGATTCGCGCATCGACTTTTCGCGCGTCGGCGACGCGTTCGCCGTCACCATCGACATCCCGGCAAAGGAGGCGGCGTGATCCGCGCGCTCATCGTCGACGACGAGCCGCTGGCCCGCGCCCGCGTGGCCATGCTCCTCGCGAAGCACCCCGACGTCGAGGTGATCGGCGAGGCGGGGGACGGCGATTCCGCGCGCCGCACCATCGCCTCGCAACGCCCCGATCTCGTGCTGCTCGACATCCAGATGCCCGGTATGACCGGCCTCGAGCTGCTGCAGTCGCTTCCTGATGACGCGCGCCCGGCGATCGTCTTTCTCACCGCGTACGACGAGTACGCCGTCGACGCGTTCGATGCCGCCGCGGTCGATTACGTCCTCAAGCCGGTCGATCCGAAGCGGCTCGCGCGGGCGCTCGATCGCGTGCGCGGACAGCAGAGCGCACCGCCGGCCGTGTCGTATCCGGATCGCTTCCTGGTGCGCAAGAGCCATGGCCGCCGCGTGATCGTCAAGACAGTGGACATCGAATGGATCGGTGCGGAGCGCAATTACATTCGCCTCTATACGCAAGACGGCTCGCACCTCATGCGCGAAGCCATCAGCCGCATTGAAGAGCAGCTCGATCCGAAGCGTTATGCGCGCATTCATCGCAGCGCCATCGTCAACCTCGAATTCGTCAAAGAGCTCGCCACGGATGCGGACGGAAGTCTGTTCGTGACCATGCGCTCCGCTCAACGCCTCAGCGTCGGCGACAGCTACCGCGACGCCTTCGAACAATTACTCGGGAGAGCACTATGAATCTGACCGCGTTTCTCGCAGCAACACTGGTCGTCGCCAATCAGGGCGCCGGCACCGTCACCTTCGTCGACATAGAGAAAATGGCGGTGATCAAAACCGTCGAAGCAGGACTGGGGCCGCACGAAAGCGCCGGCTCGCCGGACGGCAAACAAGCCGTGGTGACGCTCTATGGACGGCAGCAGCCCAATCAAGAACTGTTGGTCTTCGATCCCGCCCATCGTCAAACGCATCGACCTCGCGCCGAGCCAGCGCGCGCACGGCGTTGCCTGGCGCCGCGGCGGTATTTACATCACGCTCGAAAAAGAAGGCGCGGTCGCCCGCGTCGATCCGAAAAGCGGCGCGATTGCGTGGCGCGCAAAGACGGTGGGCGAGCTCGGACACATGCTCGCGGTCTCGAGTGACGAGAAGAAGGTCTACACCGGCAACATGAAGACCAACGATGTCTCGGCGATCCGCATCGGCGAAGAGGCCGCGTACAAGACCATCAAAGTGGGCGCGGGGCCGGAAGGAATCGCCCTCTCTCCCGACGACAAGGAATTGTGGGTCGCGCATCGCAGCGGCGGCGGCATCTCCGTCATCGACACGAAGACCGACGAGGTCGTGGCCACCCTCGCACCCGAGATTTACAGCGCACGCGTCACCTTCACGCCCGACGGCAAACGCGTGCTCCTCTTCGACCTCGAGACCCGCGGCGTGGTCGCATTTGACCGCGCCACCCGCAAAGAAGTCGGCCGCGCTACCGTCGAGGAAGGAGCCCCGGTCGGCGGCGTCGTGGCCGCTGACTCGAAGCGTGCGTACGTGCTCCGTTACCAGCCCGACGCCGTCGTCGAGCTCGATCTCACCACCATGAAATTCGGCCGCGAAGTCGCGACCGAGCAGATGCCGGATGGACTGGCGCTCTTGCCGTAATCGATGAGCAGTCCGAGCTTGCCGATCAACACAAGCCGCCGCGCCGGGTCATCGCGAGCCGACGCGGCGTTTCGGTTGTGGCGGGCCGACCCTCAAGGTGACCTCCGGCGAGCGTCCCGCGCCGACCGCCTGTCCACCTGCATATTCGGCACGGAGGCGATGCGAGCCGACCGCCAGAGCCGTGGTCGTCAGTGTGGCAACGAAGTCGACGATCGGAGCTGCGCCGAGCACGCGGTTGCCGTCATAGAAGGTGACCACGCTCCCTTGCGGCGCCGGTGTGACATAGCCGGACAGGGTCACGGGCGCCCCGAACGGCACGGACCGGTTCGGCGCCACTTTCAGCCACACCGTTGCGGGCTTCCACCGCACATCCACCGTGAATTCCGCGCGCGCGGAGTCGAAGTTCGCGTCGCCCGCGTAATTCGCCGTCACCCGGTACGTGCCCGGTTCTGTGATGTAGATCTGGACGAGCCGCCGGCCGCGGTAGAAGGGCGCGGCAATCCACCGTCCGCCATAGGTAATGGTGATCCCTCCGGTCCGCTGCTCGAGGTTGCTCTCTCCAACCATGTTGATGTCCACTTCGACCTGGCGCGGTTCACCGACGTACCAGACGCCCGGTGGCGGGACCATCGAGATGGTCATGCGAGCTTTGGCGACATTCTGCTGGAGAGTGTTGGAAACGGCGGCGGCGAACGTTCCGTTGCCCGGAAAACGTGCCGTGAGCGCGTGCGTGCCGGATTCGAGCGGCACGGTCACCGTCCTTTGCCGCTGTTGTCGGTGTGCGTGATCGCGTGGGTGCGGCCGTCGAGATCGAGCATCACCATCCCCCTCGCGACGTACGGAGTGGCGGAGCTGACCTGGATCGTGTACGTCCGCGGCTCGCCGTGACGCACCTCTTCCTCCGGTCCGCTCAGCAGAACATCCGCGCGGAGGCCGCGCGCCGGCTGGCCGGTCATCAGCACGTTCAGCCGCCCGCTGTTCCCTTCCGTCACGCCGATGTCGAGCGTGCCGTTGTCGTCGAGGTCCGCCAGCGCAATTCCGGCTGGAAGGACGGAGAGGGGGACGGTCTGGCCGGCCCGGAAGTCGCCGCGGCCGTCGCCGAGCAGGATCGTCACCGCGCCCGGGTGCGGCGCAGAAGCGTTATTCACGAGGTCCAGGTGTCCGTCGCCGTCGACGTCCGCGACGAGGGACTTTGCAATGGTCTCGTTTGCTGCCCCGAGACGGTGGTCGATGCGCGTGGCGATTGGCGCCGCGAACGTGCGGCCGCCGGTGCCGCGGTGGAGCTGCAGCGTGTGCGGAAACGCGTAAAAGTCTTGCGTGAGGAGATCGGGGTAGCCGTCCTCGTCGAAATCACCCGCGCCGACGATCGTTTCGCGGAGGTCGCTCGCGGCCGCGCCGGTATGCGTGAATCGGCCGTCGCCGCTGCCGATCAGCACGACGTCGGCGGCGAGGACGATGTCGAGGTCGCCATCGAGGTCGACGTCGATCAACGCGTGACCATTCGAGTTGCGGCTCGCAGAGTTCCTGACGCCCGCTTCGAACCTGCCACCGCCGGCGTTCGGATGCACTGCCCAGCCGTCGCCGTAGATCGCCAGGAGGTCGATCCTGCCGTCCCCCGTAACGTCGGCGGCCGCCAGCGCGTAGGCGTTGGCCTTTGAGATCACCGGATCTTCGAACGTGCCGTCGCCGCGTCCGGCGAACAGGCGCACCTCGTCGCCTCCTACGGCGAGGTCCAGCCTCCCGTCGCCATTGAAGTCGGCTGTGACCGACGCCACGCCGGAGTCGTGCTCACGACCGGTGAGCAGTGTGCGCGTGTGGATCGGCCGGCTGAGACCACCTCGGCCGTCGTTGACCAGCACCGTGATGTCGAAGCCGTTTGCGGCGGTCGGTACGACTGAAATCGCGTCTGGTCTCCCGTCGCCGGTCGCGTCGGCGAAGT
>DASVRB010000168.1:0-7633 GCA_036388835.1 Thermoanaerobaculia bacterium
ACCCACGTGCCTTGGCCTTCCGCCTGCGCGCGCTCGTAGACGAACGCGGCCGCGGCGAGATCTTCGATCGCCAGCCCGAGCGATTTGAACAACGTGATCTCGTCCTCTGACGTGCGGCCGGTCGCACCGCCGGTGAGGATCTCGCCGAGCTCCGCACGAATGTGCCCCGGTCCGCCAATCGCCCCGTCTCGCAGCGCGACGAGGTAATCGCCCGATTCGTTCACCGTCGATTCGCGCCGATCGACGAACAGCGAGGCGGCCGCGACGAGGTCACTGTCGAGCTCGCGTGCGGCCGCGATGCTCGAGCCAACGGCGTTGATGTGCGCGCCAGGCGCGACCCACGCCCGGCGCAGCACCGGCTCGCGGGAGCTGGTCGCCGTCACGATGATGTCGGCTCCGCGAACGGCTTCTTCCACGCTCGAGGCTGTTCCGGACGTGCGGCTGTACGTCCGGACTTCTTTGATGTTGCGGACCAGCGGAATGGCCCGCGCGTGCGAGCGCGCCTGCACGCCGGCCCCGATGATGGCGAGCGTCGCCGCATCTTCACGCGCGAGCAGCCGAGTCGCGAGCGCCGACACCGCCGCCGTCCGAATCGCCGTGATCGCCGACGCGTTGACGAACGCGAGCGGCTCGCCGGTCTCGCCGCTGTGCAGCACGACCGCGCCGAGGTGCGAGTCGAGGCCGCGCTTCGGATTGTCGGGAAAGACGCAGACTTCCTTCAGCGCGTAGTACGGCCTCTCCCCGCCGCGCCACGCCGGCATCAGTCCGAGGAGGCCGGGAGCGCGGGGCGCGCGAATGGCCTGTCGCAACGGGTTGTGCGCATCGCCGCGCGCGAGCGCGGTCAGCGCGTCGGCCATGAGGTCGATGCAGCGCTCCATCGGCAGCAGCGTCTCGACTTCGTGCTCCGAGATGACCAGCACCCGCATGGCGGCGGAGTGTACTCAGAAAACGAACGGGTCGGCCGGCGCGAGCGCGAGCGCACGCGTTCGGTGCGGCACGAGCAGCACGCCTGCACGCGCGGACGACGACGCCAGCAACTCGACGCGCGAGCCTTTGCGCAGATCGAGCGTGCGCGTTCCCACCGGCTGTACGACACCATCGACGCGCCATCGCAACACGTCGGCGCGCAACGGCGGCAGTTCGCCGAATCGCATCGCGTATCTCGGCGCGACCGGCCCCACGACCTCGGCATACGCGAGCGGGTTCGTGAACCACGGATGGGTCGCCAGCGCGGCACTCGCCTGCACGTCGTACCGTCCCGCACGCGGCGCAATCCAGACGATGCGCTGCGCGGCCGGACCGATCAGCGCCGTCATTCCCGGCACCCACAGATTGCGGTAAAGCGGCACGTAATGTCGCGTGGCATATCGCGCGAGACGCGGAAGCGTCTGCAGGTACACGCGCAGCCGGTAGTCAGCGACGATCGCCGCTGGCGGACGCGCCGCCATCTCCCGCTCGTCGTACCGCGCGAGCGTGCCGCGCTCGGCCAGCATGCGCACGCCGGTGGTGAGAAACCAGTAGCGATACGCCGGCTCGCGCCGCAGCGCGAACCCCGCTCCATCGAAGACGGTCTCGCCTTCGCGCGTCACCCGATCGGCCTCCGACATGATGGTGTCCTGATACTCCGCCTCGGCGCCAAACGACGGGACCACCTGCAGCATGGAGATGGCGACACCGGCCGCTGCCACGATCGCGACGATGCGCAACCACGCCTCGCGCAGACGTGCGAGCGCCGAGGCGGCGAGCGGCACCATCAGCAGCCACGCGTTCTGAAAGTGATAGTCGTACTGCACTTCCATCGTCGCGATCGTGCCGATGCTCGCGAGAGTGAGGATCGCGAAGATCTGCAGCGGCCCGGGCGTGCGAATGCCGCGCAGCGCGAGCACGAGCCCCGCGCCGCCGAAGAGCCAGAACGCGATGCCGGCCGGATCGAGACTCCAGAGTGGCAGCAGCAGCGCGTCTGAAAACGTGTCCACTTCGAGCAGCGTCGCCGAGGCGAGGTTGTAATTGATGATGCTGTCGAGGAACGGCCTCCACGCGCGCGCGAGCATCAGCCAGCCAACGAACGCTCCCGCGACCGCCGCCACGCCAGGCACCATCCAGAGTGCTGAGACATTGAATCGCCAGCGACGCTCGTCCGCGCGCCACAGCAGCGCGACGATCGCGGTCGCGATCACCAGCGGTGCGAGACGCATGTTCGCCAGCACCGCCGCCGACATCACCGCGCCGAACGCGATCCAGCGCGCACGCGTCGCACCAAATGCGATCGACGCCAGCGCGGCCACGTACGCGAGATTTCCCGGCACATCGAGCCGATACTCGACCGCTTTGCGGATGAACGTCGCGCTCGCGAGCAGCAGCACCAGCGCCGGCAGCGCATCGATCTGCTCGCGCCGCGCGACGCGAAACAACAGCCCGAAGATCGCGATCCAGAGTACGACCTGCGCCCATCGCAACGCGAGCACCGACTCGATGCCGGGTCCGTTCGCGAACAGCCGCGCCACCGGCGCGAACGCGATCCACTGCAGTGGCGTGTGATGCTCCCAGAAATCGCGGAACGGCACACGCCCCTCACCGATCCACTTCGTCGCGCGGAAGAACTCGAGCTCGTCGGGCGCAAGAGCGGCGCCGCGATGCACCATCGCCAGCGCCCAGAGCGCCGCGATCGCGAACAGCGCGAGCCACATCCGCTTCATCGCCCCTCCGCCGCGTACAGAAAGTACTGCTCGTCACGATGGCCGAATGGACGCGCGGTCGCGTGCAGCAGTTGAAAGCCGTGCGCGTTCTGGAGCGGCGCGTTCAGCAGCAGCAGAAACGACGCGCCTCGAAGGTGCTCGCGCGCAATCCGCGCGGCGGTCGCGTCATCCATCGCCTGCGCGCGTTTGTGCGCGGCGTCCCACGTCATGTACGAACCGTCCCGGCCGCGCGCCGGATAGAAAAACGTACGGTCGAGATACGGCAGGACCGCCTGCGCGCGATTGGGAGCGTGCGCGGCGATCCGTGCGCGCGCATGACCGTTGCGCTCGAGCCACGAGGCCATCTCCGCGGCGCCGCTGAACGGCTCCCGCAGTTCGCGCAGCCACACTCGCGGCATCAACAAACACGAGATCGCGAGCGGCACGGCGAGCAGCGCCATCAACTCGCTTTCTGCGCGCAATCGGCCATCGAGCACTGCGAGCCACAACGTCGCGATCACCACGATCAACAGCAGTCCGGCGTGACGCGCACCGCCCATCCAGATGAACGCGTAGATAAAGGAGAGCGCGGCGAGCGAAGCCCAGAGAAAGATCTGCGGCGTCGCGCGCGCGCCGATCGACAGCGACACCGCGGCCACGATGGCGGCGGCGAACAGCGATCGCCCCTGCATTTCGGTGCGAGGAAAGAACGCCGTCGCCACCGCCTCCTGCACCGGAAGAAGGCTCGCGCCGCGGAGCACGTGCCCTTGCGGCGCATCGCGCGGCGGGAGGAGTTGCACGGCGGAAAGGAGGCCACCCGCGAGCATGATCGCGATCGCTGCACGACGCGGCCTCTCGCGCAGATAAAGCGCGCCGAGGATGGCGGCGATCAGGAGCATGTGCGGAGTGGTGTTCGCGAGCAGCGCGACGAAGAGCGCGAACCGCATCGGCCACCGCCACGACGCCAGTGCCGCGAACAGCAGCAGCACGGCGAGCGCGTACGGCCTCGCGATCGCGGCGTACTCGTACGACAGAAAATACGAGAAGACGAACAGCGCACGCACGTACCGCGGAAACGGCGCGGCCACGAGAAACACGAGCGCCGCGGCCCACGCGAACGCGAGATTGAGCAGCGTCATCGACACGTACGGCAACCCGAGCTTCACCAGCGGCGCGAGCGCGAGATACCAGAGCGCCGGCATGCCCGCGTAGCCGGTACGCGCGAGCATGGTCGATATGCCGCCGTCGCGAACGAGCAGCCACGGATCGGCCTCATCGCGCCACGGCTCGTGATGCAGCGCCACGGCGAGCGTGATCGCCGCGTAGACGCCGAACACGATCGCGGCGAACCGACGCTCGCGCGCGATCATCTACGTGGCGTCGCGATGCACGGTGTCCATCGAGAACGCCGGCAGGCAAACCGCCACGTACTCCGCGCCGTCGTCATCGGGCGTGGAGTACTGGACCCACTCGCCTTTGTGGGCAATGACGCCTTGCCCTGCGCGGACGTCGAGCGAGCCGGCCGCGGTGGTGACGCGCAGCGTGCCGCGCAGCACGACCGTGTACTCGTCGAACTCCGGCGTCTGGCCAGGCTCCACCCAACCACCCGGGCTGCGCATCCGCGCGATCGAGACCGCGTCCGTCTGCGAGTTCACGCGCCCGAAAAACTCCTCGATGATCTTCGGCTTATTGCCCGCCGCCTGGACGATCGTCGGCTGCTGAATGTGCGTCGGCATGCCCGGCACGATGGCGCAAGTGGGAGGAGGGCGTCAATCCCGTGCGGTGGCTCTCGAAGAATGAACGCAGAACGCAGAATGAAGAATTTAGAAAAAGGTTCTGCGCCCGCGTCTTTTCTCAATTCTTCATTCTGCGTTCTGCGTTCTGCGTTCCGGTTTCTGCGCAATCGCGCACATCGCGCATCGCGCACGCAAGCGCCCACTTCAGCGAAGCTCATCCTCCGCCCCCAGCCACCTCTCAATCGCCGCCAGCAGATGCCCAACCTCTTCCTCCGTCAACGCGTGCCCTTTCGCAATCCCGTACGTCTTCTCGACGCAGCCGCGGCAACACGTGCCGGTGGCGTGCTGCGCGACGAACACCGGATGGTTGCGCCACGGCGTCTGGCGTCCGTCGTTCGGGATGATTTCCGGAGCGACGCGTTTCCGGAGCAGCTCCGCCGCCTGCTTCATCACGTGCGGCAATCCCCACGTCCGGAGGTACGCCAGCTCACGTCCCTGCAGACGGAACTTGCGGCGGAACGCGGAGCGCGCGAGCCGCGCGAAAGCCTCGTCGAGATCGATCATGTATGCTCCGGCGCCGCATGGAAACGAAGCGGAAACGCGCGGTGGCGCTGCTCGAAACGCGCCTCGCCTCGGTTCCTCCCGTCGTCGCGGCGCTGACCGGCGCCATCGCCGCGATCGCGGTCATGCCGCTCCTCCCGCTGCTCAAACCGCTCTTCCCGGTGCCGGGTAACGGCATCGGCATCATCTCGATTTCGGGCTATCCGAAAGGGTGGGATTACGCGGTCGTCTCGATCCTCTTCGTGGTGCCGGTGATCGTGGCCGCGCTCCTCGCGCTGGTCTGGCGGCGCAACGTCGATGCAGCCGAAACCCAGCCTGACGTCATCGCGGCGCGAAAGCGCTCCTGGATTGCCTGCCTCGTCGCGATGCTCATCGTCACGGCGGCGATGATTCCGGCGCGCGACCATCCTTACGACTTCATGGATCCGTACCACGAGGGCGAACATCTCTCGCCCGCGTCGGTGATGCTGGCGGGCGGCGCTCCGTACCGCGATGTGTTTTTCATGCATGGTCTGGCCACGGACGGCGGACTCGATCTGCTGGTTCTCGGCGATCCGCCCTCGCCCGTGCGCGCACGCCGCGCAAAGGCGTTCCTCGGTGCGTTGACGATCGCGTTTCTCGTGCCGATCGCGGCGGAGGTCGCGGTGACGTGGCTCGGTTTCGCCGCCGCCGTGCTGGCTTCGATGGCCGTCACCGGCACCGCGCTCGCGCCGGCGTTTCCCTATTTTCGCTGGCTCCCGCTGCTGCTGATGATCTGGTGGACGCTGCTCTTTTTGCGTACGCGACGCAGCGGCTGGCTCGTCGCCGCGGCCACGATCGCCTCGGCCGGCCTGCTCTGGAGTCTCGACATCGGCCTTTTCGCCACCGCCGGATTCTGGGGTTGGATGATCGCGCGGCATCTGCTCCTCGGCAGCGGCGGCGCGCGCGTCTCGCGCCGCACCGCGATCGCGTGCGTGACGATGGCGGCGCTGACGCCGATCGCGATTCTGCTCGCAGTGCGCGGCGACGTCTCCCGCTTTTTCCGCGACTCGTTCCTCCGGCTGCCGGAGGGGTTCGACGCGATCTATTCGATTCCAGCGCCGCAGTTTCCGGAGCTCGCCGCGATCGTCGCGCCCGCCGGCCTGCTCGCGTGGCTCGATACCGAATCAGCGCGTTACTACATCCCGCCGATCACGTACGGCATCGTCGCGGCGCTCGCCTGGCTGGCCGCCGCACGCGGCCGTCGCGTGCGCGGCGAAGCGATGCTGCTGCTCGCGCTCACCGGCATGGTGCAATTCCGCAGCGCGGCGGGACGGGTGGCGTGGTCGCACACACGCATCGCCATTCCACTGTTCGGACTCGCGTTCGTCGCGTTTCTGCTCGAGCCGCTGGTGCGATCCGCGATGCAGCATCGCGGCTGGCAGCGCCCGGCGCTGGCGGTGCTCGCGGCGCTGCTGCTGTTCGGCTCGTGGACGTACATGGAGCTGCCGGAAAGCAGCGAATCGCTGCAGAAGTTTCACGCGACCTACAGCAGGCGTCTCAAGCCGCCGCCGGAGTTCATCCCGACGCCGCTGCCACGCGCGAACGGGATGTACACGTACCTGCAGGAAGCAGCGGATCTCGATCAGCTTTACCGCTTCTCGGAAGCCATGCCGCCCGGTCCGATGTTCGATTTCTCGGGCGAGAAGGCGATCTACTACTTGCTCGATCGCCCCGCCTCGACGCGCCAGCACGACATCCCGTACATGTCGAACCCGAAGCTCGGCCGCGAAGCGCGGCGGCAGCTCGAGCGCAACCGCCCGGTGTTCGTGCTGCTGAAGGGCCACGAAGGGGTCGCGAAAATCGACGGCGTCACCAACGCGCAGCGCACGCCATGGCTCGCCGCCTGGATCGACCAGCACTATCCGCAGCGCCTCACGTACGGCCGTTTCACGGTCGCGCTTCCCGCGAATCAACAGGTGCCGTGGAACGTCGCGCCCGTCTCCACCCGCCGGTGAGCGGAAGGTATGATCCGGCCATGGAATCGTTCAGCCGCGCTTTTCTCGACGAGAGCATCGAAGTCATCCGCCGCATCAACGCCGACGATGTAGACAGCGTCGCCACCGGCCTCGCCGACGCGCGCGACGGAGGCGGCCGTCTCTTCATCCTCGGCGTGGGCGGCTCGGCCGGTCACGCGAGCCACGCGGTGAACGACTTCCGCAAGATCTGCCACTTCGAAGCGTACGCGCCGACCGATAACGTGTCGGAGCTGACCGCGCGCGTCAACGACGAGGGGTGGGACAGTTGCTTCTCGGAGTGGCTGAAGGGCTCGCGCATCAACGCGAAAGACGCGGTCCTCGTCTTCTCGGTCGGCGGCGGCAGCGTCGAGAAAAATGTCTCCGTCAATCTCGTGCGCGCGATCGATGAAGCGCGCAACGCCGGCGCGAAAGTGTTCGGCATCGTCGGCAAAGACGGCGGCTACACGAAGCGGGTCGCCGATGCGTGCGTGGTCATCCCACCGCTCGCCCCCGAGCGCATCACCCCGCACACGGAAGGCCTCGCCGCGGTGGTGTGGCACCTCATCGTCTCCCACCCGTCGCTGAAAGCGACGCAGACAAAGTGGGAGAGCGTGAAGTGACACGACGCGCGCCGAGTCTGTCATCCTGAGCCGCAGACATTTGGAGTGCGGCGACGCGAGTCGCC
>DASVRB010000169.1:0-1851 GCA_036388835.1 Thermoanaerobaculia bacterium
CGCTCGGAGATCACATGATCGGCGTAGTCGCGCAAGAGGCCGGCGCTCGCGACGATGCGCCATTCGTGAGTGCGATGGTGATAACGCCAGATGGCGTACGCGTCGGCGGGGAGGATCTCGGGCGCGGCAGCGAGGACGCTCTGCATCGCCTCATGCGCCGGCAGTCCAGCGCGCATCAGGGAAGAGACGCGAGCGAGCGCCTGGAGACGCTCGCTCGCGAGTGGTGACCCTGAGTTATTCGAGGCAGTCATGCCTCGGCGATGCTACTCGATCCGGAACGCCTTCTTGAGTACGACATTGCCGCGCGCGGCGGGATCGGCAACCGTGACTTCGAGCTGGTAGTTGCCGGCCGACATGCCTTCGAGCGGAATGGAGCCGCGGAGCATGTAGCAGCCGTTCAGCGCGCGGATGCGATCGGGAACCATTTCTTCCGGTTCCGCGGCGCGATCGATCACTTCACCGGCAGCGGTGCCGGTCAGACGAACGGTGAACGTGACGTTCGGCTCGTCGTTCGAACCGGTGCAGTACTGCGATGCCCAGCCGAGCTCCTCGCTCGCTTTGAACGACTGCGCGACGGCGAGGCTGGTGAACGGATCGCTCTTGGTCTGTGGATCGACGTCGAAGACGTTGCGCGCGAGCGTCAGGCGCGTCGCGCCTTTGGCCACGAATGGTTCGTCCGGGAAGTTGATCGTGGTGGTGGCGATCGTCTTGCTGGCCTGCGGCGCGGCGGGGGCGGGGCGAGGGGTTGCAACCGGAGCGGCAGCCTGCTGCTGCTGCGGGTCGCGCGGGTCGAGACCGCCGCGGGCGGCCCAGCTCGGGATCTCGGTGAAGTCGTTCACGATCGCGCGCTTGATCGCGTTCGCCGAGGCGGTGATGAAGTCGGTGCGCTGCACGTCGCGGCGGAAGCGGCCGGTCGTCGGGTCCTGGATGAAGACCACGACCGCTTTCGGCATGCCGAATTTCTGGGCGGCGGCGTAGTCCCATTCCCATTCGGCGCGCGCGCCGGCCTGACGTCCGCTCGAGTTGCCGAGCGAGCCGCCGGCGTTCGCCGTGGAAGCGGTGTAGCCACCCTCGCTGGCGCCGCGGGTGGGGGCGCCGAGGACGATCGCGACGCGGCCGCGATCGGTCATCGAGCCGCGGCGGCCCTTCTCACCCAACTGCTGGTCGGCGCTGTTGACGCGGATGTGGAACTCGTTGCGGAACTCGTTCTCGGCCGTTCCCGGCGTCGGGTCGCGGCGAGCCCAGAAGAGGTCGATGAAGTCGATCGCCTGCTGGTCCGTCTTCACGTTGCGCCAGGCGCGCTGTTCGTCGGAGGTCATGATCCACTGGGCAGGACCTTCTCTCCACTCCTGGTATGGCTTCGACAGCGCGGCCGAGGCAGCCGTGGCGACGAGGAGGCACAGCGCGAAAGATGCAACAGTGGTTCTGAGGCGCGACAGCGACATCATTGATCTCCTTAGTTTTACTGGTGTGATGGCTCGGAATTCTCCCACACAAGCGAGTCACGAAAAAGTGACGAGTGGTGAGCCGGAAAGCGTCCGAAGCTGTGACGTTCGCGCGCGAAAAGAAGTTTCGAGTGGCGCTCTCCAGCAGCGTGAACGGCGGCGGGCAATCGGTATAATCGCGCCGCTTTGCGCGACCTCAAAATCTTTTCCGGTCGTTCCCACCCAGCACTGACTCAGGAGATCTGCGCCCATCTGGGCGTGGAGCCGGGTCACGTGACGCTCTACAGTTTCTCGGACGGCGAGCATTACGTGCAGATCGACGAGAACGTACGCGGTGCGGACGTTTTCATCATTCAGCCGACCTGCCCTCCCTCGGTGAACGATCACCTGATGGAGCTGCTGATCA
>DASVRB010000170.1:0-7778 GCA_036388835.1 Thermoanaerobaculia bacterium
AACGAGGTCGTCTCGGCCTTGCGGCCGGTGACGGTGAGGTCAGCGCTCACGGTCGGGTAGAGGCGGCCGAGGGCCGCGCCGAGCGCCTTGCGCTCGTCGACCGAGGCGGGGGCGACACGGCCGACCGGCGCGAGGTTCTCGATGAGGTGCACGAGCTCGCCGCGGTCATTGATGGAGGCCTTCACATAAGCGCCGTAAACGGCCAGGCCGCCGACGCGCTGTTCCATGCGCGAGTGCGCCACGCCGTTGTTGCCACGACCCTGGGAGACGAGGTTCATGCTGCGGAGCGTTGCCGCGTCACGACCTTTTGCGCCGAGGAACTGCGCGACGACGGCGTTCGCGGACGCGGTCGACGGCAGCGTCAGGCCTTGTACGCCCTCTGCGCGGTAGACGTTCGCGGAACGGTCGTTCCAGCGACCCTGTCCCATCGCCGGGAAAACGGCGAGGGTTGCTGCCAACATCACTCCAACCAATCGGTTCTGTTTCAACGGTTCTCTCCCTGTTGTGGTTTGCCGAGCTTCGCCTTCGACGCCTCTGCGACTGGGGACGAATATCGAGTTCAAAGCGTGTGAATTGTGTGACGTCATTACTGCACGCCTGCCGCCATCACGTAAGTTATTGAAGGCAAAGGAAACGGGTTCCGAAGCGGTTCAGCGGTTGATCCGATTTGCGTGTTTTGGTGGGTCAAAATCGTGTTACTGGCCTAGTTAGTGACCCGGGCGGCGACTCTGCGTTAGCGGGCTGAGGTGAGAGATGTAGAGGAAAAGTGGCGGGCTGGAGTGGTGCGCGGGGTTTTTGCGCGGATTTTTGGGCCCTCGTGTCATTCCGCGCTTTGGCGCGGAATCCCGCTGCGGGTGGAAGGGCTCTTCCTCGTCGGGAAGGGCTTGAAGCACATGCCTCGCGCGACCCACCCGCCCAGGTCCCTCGCTACGCTCGGGATGACAGCTGGGGAAGGAGCGGCGCGGACGCAACATCCCCCGCGGAACCGAGGAACCCGAGGAACCGAAGAACCCGAGGAACCGAGGAACCGAGGCACCGAGGAACCGCCTCAGGCACGCAACCCGTACTCTCCGGAGCCGTGTACACCTTCCTCATCCGCGTCCTTCTTCCGCTCGCCGTTCTCATCCTTTGCCGCAGCGTGGACGCGCAGGCGCGCGCGGTTGGGTATGAGGTCGAGCTCTCGATCGACTTTGCGAACGGGACCATCGAAGGCATCGAGACGCTGGCCTTGCGTGGCGGCGGAGAGGTCGACCTCGGCGCCGCGGAGCTGACGATCAGTGAAGTGATGCGGGAGGGGACGGCGCTCGCGTTCGAGCAATCCGACGGGCGGGTGCGGTTTGTGGTGCCGGCGACGGAGGGGGAGACGCGGGTGCGGCTTCGGTATCGCGGCAAGCCGACGCGCGGGTTGCGCATCGCGGCGCAGCAGGCGTTTACCGCCTTCCATACAAACCACTGGATGGTGTGCGACACCGATCCGGCCGCGAAAGCAACATTGGAGCTCGCGCTGATCGTGCCGCCGGGGCTCACTGCGGTCGGCTGCGGGAAACCAACGGGTCAGGACGTATTAGAGGATGGCCGGCTGCGCTACCGCTTTTCATTGGAGCGGCCGCATTCGACGTATCTGTTCGGATTTGCCGTGGCCGCGTTCACGGAAGCAACCTCCCGCAGCGGCGCCGTAGCCTTGCGATTCCTCGGCGCTCCGTTTTCGGCCGACGAACTGCAGCGCATTTTCCGGCATACGCCGACGATGCTGCAGTTCTTTGAAGAGCGCGCCGGCGTGCCGTTTCCGAGCGAGCTGTACACGCAGGTGCTGATTCCGGATGGACCGCCACAGGAGATGGCGGAGTTGACGGTGATGAGCGAGCGCTATGGACGCTCGTATCTCGACGATCCGCGCGAGGATTTCCTGATCGCGCACGAGCTCGCACATCAATGGTGGGGAAATCTCGTCACCAACCGCACCTGGTCCGACTTCTGGTTGCACGAGGGGATGGTCACGTTCATGGTCGCGGCGTACAAGGAGCGGTTCTGGGGCCGCGACGAATACGACCGCGAAATGGGGATGGCCCGGCAGCGCTATGAAAATGCACTGGCGAAAGGGGAGGGTAGGCCGCTCGTGCATGCGAACTGGAAAACCGCCGAGGAGATGAGCGGGCCGATTGCGTACAGCAGGGGCGCGCTCGTGCTCCATCTGTTGCGGCGTCAATTGGGGGAGCGCGCGTTCTGGAACGGCATTCGTGAATTCACGCGCGCTCATGCGGGCGGCAGCGCCGACAGTCGTGATTTTCGTCTGGCGCTGGAGAAAACGAGCGGACAGGACCTCCGGACGTTTTTCGCACAATGGGTGACAGGAGACGCGCCGGCACTGTTCGCGACACACCGCATGGTGAAGAACGGGGTCGAGATCACGATCGAGCAGCGGCAGGCGAGCGTCTGGAACTTTGCCGTCGATATCGCGGTACAGACTGCGACGGAGCGCATCACGCGACGCGTGCAGATTGCGCGACGGAGTCAAACCTTTCGCTTCATGGTGGACGAGCCGGTGCTGTCCATAGTGGTCGACGCGAAACGCGACCTGCCCGATCCGATCGTGCACGAGCGTCCTGTCTCGATGCTCTTGGGGCAGATGCTGAACGAGCCGGAGCCATCGGTGCGAATCGGTGCAATGCGTGCCGCGGAAAAGACGTGCAGCGCTGCAAACGCGCCTGCGGCGTGCAGTGAATTGCCGGCCGCATTGGAGCGGGTCATCGCCGAAGACGCGGCGCGGCTGGTGCGGTCTGTGGCCACACAAACGCGGGAGCGGCAAATTCGTCATCCTGAGCGTTAGCGAAGGATCTCAGCGGCGACGGCCGTCGCAGTTTGAGCGTCCTTCGCTGACGCTCAGGATGACGGGGGCAAGGGCATTGGAAGAACGAGTCAAAGCGGCGACTGGCGTCGCCGCACTCCACACTTGACGCGTAGACGCTCGCCGCTCCACAGGTGTCCGCGGGAACATCGGTTGCGATCGATGCCACAATGCGCGCCGAATGATCCGCCGAGTGCTGTCCCTCCTCCTTCTCACTGTTGCCCTCGTCGATGTGCCGGTCGCGTCTGCGAAGAACCGCGTGGTGCGCGGACGCGACTACTCGACGATCCGCATCGGTGCGCTGTTCTCGCTCACGGGCGATGGCGCGTCTCTCGGTGCGGCGAGTCAGGCGGCGCTGGAGCTGGCGGTGCGCGACATCAATACGGAGCTCGCGTTGCTGCACCGGCCGTTTCATGTGGTCAGCGACGTCGAGGACACGCGTCTGACCGCGGCGGTGGCGCGCGAGAAGATCGAGGCGCTGCATGCACGCGGGGCGCGGTTCGTGATCGGGCCGCAGTCGAGCGCGGAAGCGGGAGCGGTGCTGTCGTATGCGAACGCGAACGGCATCGTGGTGATCAGCCAGGCCAGCACCGCGTCGTCGCTGGCGATCTCCGGCGATCATCTGTTCCGCCTCGCGCCGAACGACCGTCTCGAAGGAATCGCGCAGGCGGCGCTGCTGGTCGCCGACGGCATCGACACGATCGTGCCGATGTGGCGCGAGGACGCCGGCAACACCGGGTTGAAGGAAGGGACGCGCCGCGCGTTCGAAGCGCTCGGCGGCACGGTGCTTCCCGGCGTTTCGTACGCACCGACGCACACCGATTTCACCTCACAGGTCACAACCCTCGGCAATGCGGTGCGTGCGATTCGCAACACGCGTCCGGCGGCGCGCGTGGCGGTTTATCTCGCCTCGTTCGAAGAGGCGGCCGACATCTTTCGCCTCGCGCGGCTCGATTCCGATCTCGCCGCCGTGCGCTGGTATGGAGCGGACGGTGTGACGCAGAGCCGCGCCCTGGTGTCCGATGCAAACGTGGCGGCGTTCGGCCTCGCCACCACCTTCACCGCGCCGAACGTCGGACTCGACGAGCTGACCCGTGACCGGTGGCAACCGCTCTCCGACGAGATCCGCGCGAAGATCGGCTTCGCGCCCGATGCCTATGCTCTCTCCGTGTACGATGCGGCGTGGGTGGCGATCCTCTCGGCGATCGAAGTCGAGAACGATGCGGAGCTGCTGCGCGACTCGTTCAGCCGGAACGTGCAGCGCTACTGGGGCGTGACCGGTCCGACCGCGGTCGACGCGGCGGGCGATCGCAAGATCGGCAACTTCGATTTCTGGACCATCAAGAACGTGAACGGCAATGCGGAGTGGGTGCGCACGGCGCAATTCAATGGCCGCATCGCACGGTGAGATTGGCGTCGTCGTTCCACCTTCTCCTCACATCTCTGTTGACGAAAACGCGCGCGCCGTTCATATAGTCGCGCCATGCTGCCGACATCGCTCAGCCTCGATCAGGGATGGGGAGTAGGGGAAGAATCGTTCGCGCAAATCGTCGAGCATCTGCGTGCGATCGAGGCCAAAAGCATCGTCGAGTTCGGAAGCGGGATCTCCTCGGTGCGCCTCGCGCTCGAGCTCCCCGACGCGCAGATCGTCTCGATTGAAAGCAACCGGCAGTGGTTCGAGACAGTCACGCGCATGCGCACCGAACATGGCGTCGAGAAGAACCTCACCGTGCATCACCGTCCGCTGCGCTGGCAGCGACACGGTCTCGGATTTTTTCTGTCGTACGAACCGGGCGAACTGCCGGAGCAGATCGACGGCGTGATCATCGATGGGCCGCCGACCTGGACGCGTCGCGGGCGTGAGGCGTGTCTCTATCAGGTCGTGCGCCGCCTGCGCGTCGGAGGACGCGTACTGCTCGACGACTATCGCCGCAATCGCGAGAAAACGATGGTGCGCAACTGGACGTGGAGCTTTCCCGGCGTGTTCGCGACGAGCGCGATCGCGACCGGGCACGGCCTCTGTCTGATGGAGAAGCTGGCCGAGCCGCGCGGCTTCTGGCCGTCGCTGCGCGCATGGCCCGATCACTTCATCGAAGTGCTCGGCGTGCTGCTGACGCATCCGCTGCGGCCGGAGTGATTCACCGGCGCGTCAGCGCGTCTTCAATCGCACGGTGGCGTTGTTTTCGCCTGGCTTCACGGTCAACGAGATCGGCGCCGCGAACTCCATGGCCGACTCGTACAGCATCTGTCCCTCGGCCGAGGTGCGATAGGGCCAGAACTCGTACGTGCCGGCGGGAATGCGCGGCAGCGACACGCTTCCCTGGTCGTTCGTCATCAGCCGAAAGCCGCGGTTGCCGAGGAGACGGGCGATGGCGGGAGGAACCACGGCGCCGTCGATGCGCATCAGCAGAATGAGATCGGGGAACGGCTCATCGGCCACCGATTTGACGGCGAGTTGCAGCGAAGAAGAGGGTTCCGGAACGCGGATCACGAGCCGCTCGGCATTGCTGACTTGCTGCACCGCGATCGACCCTTCTTTCGGCAGCACATAGACCGCACACGAGCCGCCGCGCGGCACCGCCACCTTCGCGCTGCCGTCAGCGCCGGTGACCATCGTCGATTTCAGATGACCGTCGCACGCGGTCATCAACGTTGCGCCGGCGATCGGTGCGTCGTGCGCGTCGACGACGCGGATCGCTCGTGGCTCGCCGCGCGTGAGCTCGACGTCGATGGTGCGTCGTCCGCTCGCGCCGCGCAGCTCGAACGTCATCGCGTCGCTGTCGAGATACGACGGCGCGCGTGCGACCAGCGAGAGTGCACCTTCGCGCACGCCGAAGAACTCGAATCGCCCGTCGGCGGCCGATTGCGTGCGCACGTTCAGCGTCGAATCGGTCTGCTCCGAACGCAGCATGACCGTCGCTCCGGCGAGCGGCTTTCCGTCGGCGAGGATGCGGCCGCTGACGTGGCGGTCCGGAACGTCGACAGCCAGCGGCTTCTCCGAAAGCGCCGTCTGGATGCTGTGCGGCGCTGACGTACGGTCGCGGTGCACGCTCACGGTGTAGACCGCCGGCTCCCACAAATCGCCGGCGAAACGACCGTCGTCGTCGGCTTCGAGCTCGGTCCGCCAACGCAATGCGTCGTGTGTGAAGCCGATGCGGGCGCGCGCGACCGGCTGGCCTGCCAGTGTTGCGTGCACGCTCGTCGTCCTGCGCGGAATGGCGAGGCGGAGCGTCGTGCCGTCGGAGTCGAGATTCGCTTTCGCGCTCAGACGCTGCAGCGGTTGCGGGCCACTCGCGAGGATGGTGTACAGCCCTTCGGTGAGGCCATTGAAGCTCACCGTCGACTGATCGACGGGGAGCCGTTTCTCCGTCGTCCAGCGCGGCGGCTGTCCATCGACGCGTGGGGCGACGGCAATGGTGACGGGGCCGGCGAAACCGTTGCGATCCACTTCCACGGTCAGCGTGGAGGCAGCAGCGGTCTGCGCGAGCAGCAGCAGAAATGCGAAGAAAACGAACGTGCGCATCAGCAGGACCTCCGGAAAGAAAAGGGGCGATCTTTCCCGCAATGTCGATGGCGAATGGAATTACTTCTGTTCGGCCGCTCGAGGCGTCGCCGCCCGCAGCTCGGTCACGACGGCCGGAGCCGTGATGGTGATGGAGTCCGAAGGACGACTGATCTCGATCGCGGCCACGCTCCACTCGGCGAGCACCGGGGAAGCGAAAGGTGTACTGCAGCGCCCGGGATAGGTGTAGCAATTGCCGAACTCGTCGTACGCGCAGCGTTCGAACGCGCCGAGGACCGCCTCGCACTGGTTGAAGGGGTTGCACTCCTGGCACAGCGGCAGCGCAAACGACGGCACCGCGGCAAGCAGCAACAGCGTACAAAGCAGGACCGCTCTCAGTTTGATCATCATCTTCTCCTTTTCAGCAGGAAAGATCGCCTGACGTAAGTTTCTCCTGATTTGGGGCGGAAAGATAGCCTTCGGCTGGTTGTCGGTTGTTGGTTGCTTGTGAGGTAACGGCTGCGGCTCAGGCCGCGCCTCACAAGTAACCAGGAACCAGTAACCAGCAACGTTTTTTCTTTTGCTCTCGCCCTCTCGCGGTAGGCTCCGCGCTCGATGGAATCGGAATACATCACGTCGCTGGACGAGCTTCGCCTCCTGTATCCGGAGCCGGGCGAGCGCGCGGTGAGGAAGCAGCTCGCGCAGCTCGATCCGCATTGCCGCCGCTTCATCAGCCTCTCGCCGTTCGTGGTCATCGGCACCGGCAGCCGCGAGCACGCGCTCGACGCGTCGCCGCGCGGCGGGGAGCCGGGCTTCGTCCGGGTGGTCGACGACCAGACGCTCTGGATTCCCGACGCTCCCGGCAACAACCGTCTCGATTCGCTGACGAACATCGTAGCGACGGGCCGGATCGCGCTGCTGTTCCTGATTCCGGGCGTCGACGAGACGCTGCGCGTGAACGGCGCGGCACGGCTCTCCACCAGCATGGAAAAGCGGGAAGAGATGCGCTCGGCGAAACGCGTTCCGAACCTGCTGATCGAAGTGACCGTGAAGGAGGCGTTTCTCCACTGTGCAAAGGCACTGATGCGGTCCCGCCTCTGGTCGCCCGACGCACGTCAGGCTCGCACCATCCTCCCAACCCTCGGCGCGATGCTCGCCGATCAGACCGGCATCGCCGGCGCGGCCGAATCGCAGGAGCAGATGGTGGCGCGTTATCAGAAGGATCTGTGATGCGTTTGGAGTGCGGTGGCAAGGCCACCGCTTTCTATGCGGCAGCGATGCGGCCGCGCCACGGCCAGGCCGTGGCGTATGAAAGCGGCGGCATCGCCGCCGCACTCCAAAACGCCGGCGATGTGTGCGAATCACGTTCGCGACGGCCGCACCATCTCCGTCAGCCTGAGCGTCAGCGAAGGATCTCAGCCGCGACGGCCG
>DASVRB010000171.1:0-4958 GCA_036388835.1 Thermoanaerobaculia bacterium
GTTTTCGAAGGCATTCGCTACGGCATCACCGAAGGCGGCATCACCGAGATCATGCGCGAGCGGATGACCTACTTCGGCATCGAGGTCGGCGGCAAGCAGCACGTCGAGTTCACGGTGTTGGGTGACGATCTCGAAGCGATGCGCGCCGCGCGGTTCGCGCTCGAGCCGCTCATGTTTCCTCGCGAGCCGGAACGCGTGATGCCGGAAATCGCCGCGTACATGCGCATCGTGGCGCCGACCCGCATGGCCAGCCGCGCCTATCTCTCGGACATCGAACTGACCATTCGGGAAGGACAGTTCTGGCGGCTCCCCGCCACCTATCGCGATCTCGTGCAGAACACCGTCGGCGCGTCGGGACCGACACGGAAGAATGGCCGCTGGAGCATGAGCATCACGCTTCTCAACCTGCCGGACGAAGATCCCGATGCGCGGGTCGCCGCGATCATGCGCGTGCTCGCGCCGTTCGGCCTCTCCCTCGGCGAGTTCGCGACGAAAGAAGGTCGCGCGCCGATCTCGCGGTGGGATACACCGCTCTTCGCCCTCATCGCGAAAGAGGCGCAGCGCCGCTTCGACGTTGCGGCCGGGCCGCAGATCCTCTACCGCTCGGCCACCGATTCGCGCTTCCTCCGCGCGCGCGGCATCGTCTGCTATGGCGTGGCGCCGTACCGCGTGACGTATTACGAGTCGATCTCGATTCACCACGGCGATGAGCGAGTGCGCATTCCGGCCTTCCAGGAAGGGATCGCGTTCATGCGTCAGGTGGTCGCGACGTGGGCTCGCGGCACCGCGTGACAATTGTTGTCACCGCCGTCTGCTACAAAGTGTCAGAATCGCACGCTCAGCGCCCCCGTCAACGCACTTAAGTCGTTTGTTTTCAAACGCATTCGTTTTTGGCGGGCATGGTATTCCGATTGCCTTTAGTGAGGAGCCAAAGGAGGTCTTTAATGACCAGGAAGCAGAAAGGTTTCACCCTGATCGAGCTGCTGATCGTCGTCGCGATCATCGGCATTCTGGCGGCAATCGCCATCCCGAACCTTCTGACCGCGATGCAGCGCTCGCGTCAGAAACGCACCATGGCGGACATGCGTACCGCCGCGTCGGCCGTCGAAGCACGCGCCACCGACACGAACGAGTACCCGCAGCCGTCCGCTGACACGGTCACGCTCGAGTGGCCCGCGACCGACAAGGACATCTCGGACCTGACCAGCCTCATCTCGCCGACCTACATCAAGCGCATTCCGATCTATGACGGCTGGGGCAACGTCATGAAGTACGGTTCGGACGGCCAGTCGTACGCGATCAAGTCGTACGGCTCGGACGAGACCGAGAACTACGACTCCAACTCGTCGGACAGCGGTCCGATCACGACCTCCGCGTTCGATTGCGACATCATCTTCTCGGACGGCGTCTTCGTCATGTATCCGGAAGGCGTGCAGTCGCAGTAGTCGTTTCACCGAAATCGGTCCAAAGAAGAACGGGCGCCGCAAGGCGCCCGTTCTGTTTTTGTTCGCGATCTCGGTTTGTCAGCCGAGCTGCTTGTCGCGCAGCACGGCGGTCATGCTCACGTAGAGCCGCTCGTGCGCGGCGTGCGCATCGCGGTAGATCTGCGGGAACTGCGGCAGGTCCTTCGCGGCGACAACGAGATTGACGCCGTAGAGAAACGCCGCGTTCCCGTCGAGCGTTCTGAGGTTTTCGGCGATCAGGACGAAGAACGACTTCCGCCGTTCCGACGGCACGACCGAAGTGATCGCGGCCATCGATTCGAGCGGCGGAGCGGTGAGCTGCGGCGGATTCAGGAAAACGACGTGCGGCAGTTCCTGATTGAAGAACTCGCGTGCTTTGACGGGGTCGGCGTGATGCACCGGCAGGAAGCCGATCAGCTTCGCGGCCTGTCGCAGCGCCGGATGATCGGCGCCGACGATCAGCGCTTTCGACCCGAACTCGTTCGCGTGGTCGTCTTCTTCATGCGATGCCGGCGCGGCCGCGGCAGGTGCGGGCGCCGAAGCGGCTGCTGGTTCGGCGGCCGGTTCTCCGGCCCCTTCGAGCTTGCTGCGGTCGACGCTCAGCTTCGCCTTGCAGACTGGGCAGGGAAAGGAGACCTCCCGCATCGGCAGCTTGGTCTCGTCGAGCGAGAGAGGTTTCTGGCAACTCGTGCAGGTGATTCTGATCATCGCTACTCCAGCATCGACAGCATCGAGTCTTCACCCGCTTCTTTTGGCGCGGAGGTCGGCTCGTCGGTGAGACGAAGCGCCAGGTTCGTCGGGTTGCTCGCGTAGGCGAGCGCGGTCTCTTTCGAGATCATGCGGTTGTTCCAGAGCAGCTCGATCTGATCGTCGAACGTCTGCATGCCGTCGACCTGACCGTCGTGCATGGCGTCGGTGAGCGAGCGCCCTTCCGACTCCCCTTTCACGATGTAGTCGCGCGTGCGCATGGTCGACTTCAGGATCTCGAGCACGGCCGCGCGGCCGCCGCCCTCTTTCGGCAGCAGGCGCTGCGAAATGATGTAGCGGAACGACTGCGAGAGCCGCGTCCGGATCTGCGGCTCCTGGTCTTTCGGAAAGACGCCGACGATGCGGTCGACCGTCTTCGCGGCGTCGATGGTGTGCAGTGTCGAGAGCACGAGGTGACCGGTCTCCGCCGCTTCCATCGCGATCTCGATCGTCTCGACGTCGCGCATCTCGCCGATCAGGATGACTTTCGGCGCCTGGCGCAGCGCCGCGCGCAACGCGAGCGAGAAGGTCTTGGTGTCGCTCCCGAGCTCGCGCTGGTTCACGGTCGATTTCACATGACGGTGCATGTACTCGACCGGGTCTTCGATGGTGATGATGTGGTACGCCTGTTCCTGGTTGATCTGGTTGATGATCGCGGCGAGCGTGGTCGACTTGCCGGAACCCGTCGGACCGGTCACCAGGACGATGCCGTTCTTGAGGCGCGAGACGTTGAAGAGCTCGTCCGGCAGCTTGAGCGAGGCGAGGGTGGGGATGCCTTCCGGGATGACGCGCAGGACGATTGCGTACGTGCCGCGCTGCGAAAAGATGTTCACGCGGAAGCGCGTCTTCTGCGGAATCGAGTAGCTGAGATCGACCGAGCCGTTCGAGAGCAGCGTGCGGGTGAGCTCGCGGTCACCGCGCAGCATGTGCATGGCGATGATCTCGGTCTGGAACGGCGTCAGGCGCGGCAGACCGGGGAACGTCACCGGCACGAGCTGGCCGTCGACCTCCACCTGCGGCGGGCGTCCGACCGAGAAATTGAGGTCGGAGACGCGGTCCGAAACCTTCAGCATCGCCTCGAGAATGGCGTCGAGATTGAAGTTCTTCATAAGGGGCTCTCTGGACGGCGTGCATTGTACAGACACGCTGCCGCCGCTGCGCCTCTACCGGAACGCCGACCACACGCTAGAATCCGCGCCGCACATGGAGCACTCCATCCTCGGCATCGATCTCGGCGCGCGGCGCATCGGCATCGCCGTCAGCGATTCCGGCGTCCTGGCGACGCCGCATTCAGTGATGCGCAACGAAGGCGACGTCGTCACCAAACTCACCAACCTCGCGAACGAGCTCGAGGCCGAGCTGTTCGTGGTCGGCATTCCGCGCCGCACTCACGCCAGCGCAAACGATCAGAAATACCGCGATTTCGCCGACGCGCTGCGGCAGACATCGTGCAAACAGGTCGTGCTCTGGGACGAGAGTCTCTCCACCGTTGAAGCCGCGGAACGGCTGCGCGCCTCCGGCCGCAATCGCCGCGAGGCACAGAAAGAAATCGACATGCACGCTGCCGCCGTCATCCTTCAGGCTTACCTCGATGACCAGGCACGCGGGAGGTCGTCATAGCTCGCCGTCAGGCCCCACGCCGCGGCTGCCGGAAAGTCTTCCAGGCGCTGCTCACCATCGGCATCTTCGCGGTCCTCATCGGCATCGCCGGTGGCTGGTTTTTCTGGCGGGCCATGCGCACGCCGTACAAGGGCTACAGCGAGGGGAGCACGCGCGTCGAAGTGCGTCGCGGCCAGCGCACACCTGCCATCCTCGAGCAGATGAGGAAGGAAGGCGTGCTGCGCGATCAATGGATCCCGCTCGTCTACATGAAACTGCTCCGCCGGAGCGATTCGCTCAAAGCGGGCGTTTACGAATTCAACAAACCGCTCTCCGCGCTCGAAGTGATCGAGAAGCTCGCGCGCGGCGAAGTGATCCTCAAGAACATCACGATCCGCGAAGGCCTCGACCGTTTCGCGGTCGGAAAGATCTTCGCGGACGAAGGGCTCGGCACGGAGGAGGAGTGGGAGAAGGCGACGAGCGAGCCGGACCTCATTCGCGACATCGCGCCGGATGCGCAATCGCTCGAAGGCTACCTTTTCCCCGACACCTACAAGTTCGACCCCGGCACCTCGGCCGCGACGATCGTGAAAGCAATGGTCGCGAACTTCCGCAAGCACTGGGGCGGTGAGCTGGCCACGATCACGACCGGCCTCGATCCGCATCAGACCGTGACGCTCGCCTCGATCGTCGAGACCGAGGCGCGACTGCCGCAGGAAAGACCGATCG
This sequence comes from Thermoanaerobaculia bacterium, assembly GCA_036388835.1. GTDB lineage: Bacteria > Acidobacteriota > Thermoanaerobaculia > Gp7-AA8 > Gp7-AA8 > QHVT01. The sequence continues at coordinate 4,539 of DASVRB010000171.1, forward strand.
TGGCGTCCGTCTACATGAACCGCGTGCGCAAGCGCATGCTCCTCGGCGCCGACCCGACTGTCATTTACGCGATGAAGCTCGCCGGCACCTGGAACGGCAACATCCGCAAAGCCGACCTGCAGATGGCGTCGCCGTACAACACCTATCGCACGCCCGGACTCCCGCCCGGCCCGATCGCCAATCCCGGCCTCGCCTCACTCCGCGCGGCCGCGGCGCCGGCGACGACGCCGTACCTCTACTTCGTCGCACGCAACGACGGCTCGCACGTCTTCGCGACCAACAACGCCGACCACAATCGCAACGTGGAGCGCTTTCAGCGCCAGTACTTTCGCGACAAGCGGAAAGCGGCAGCCGCGAAAAAGTAGCGCGGCGCTCGTTTGGAGTGCGGCGACGCCAGTCGCCGCTTCACTCCGTTCGACA